>NZ_DATJCY010000168.1:0-8540 GCF_035577925.1 Gelidibacter sp.
AAGAACCTATCGCAAGCTTTTAAAATTGATGGCGGACACATAGGAATTATTTTGAATAAGCCGTATTTTGCACCCTAAATGAAAACGAAAAGACATGATTGAAAAACAGCACATTATTGATAGATTTGTAAGTTATATAACAGTCGATACCCAATCTGACCCTGATTCTGAAACAACACCTAGTACAGCAAAACAATGGGATCTGGCCAACGCACTGGTCAAAGAACTTAAAGAAATTGGCATGCAAGACGTCACCATTGACGAAAATGCCTATATCATGGCCACGTTGCCAAGTAATATTGACCATGACGTACCCGTAATTGGTTTTATAGCACATTTTGACACCTCGCCAGATTATACAGGAACAAACGTCAAACCTCAAATCATTGAAAATTATGATGGCAAGGATATTATCTTAAATGCCGAAGAAGACATTGTTTTATCCCCCGATTTGTTTGACGATTTATTACAATACAAAGGGCAAACACTCATTACTACCGATGGAACCACACTTTTGGGAGCCGACGATAAAGCCGGAATTACCGAAATTATTTCTGCAATGGAATACCTGATCCAACATCCTGAAATCAAACATGGGACAATCCGTGTTGGATTTACGCCCGATGAAGAAATTGGACGTGGCGCACACAAGTTTGATGTTGAGAAGTTCGGTGCCGAATGGGCATACACCATGGATGGCAGCCAGATAGGCGAATTGGAATATGAAAATTTTAATGCCGCGGGAGCAACCGTAAAAATAAAAGGCAAAATCGTTCACCCGGGTTACGCCAAAGGCAAAATGGTCAACTCCATGTATATTGCCACAGAGTTTATCAACTCTTTGCCATTATTGGAAACCCCAGAGCACACCGAAGGCTACCAAGGTTTTTTCCATTTGTCGAGCATTGAAGGGCTGGTTGAAGAAACGGTTTTAAAATACATTATCAGGGATCATGATATCCACCATTTTGAAGCTCGCAAAAAAGCCATGCTGCAAGTGGCCTTCGATTTGAATTCGCAATACGAACGCGAAGTGGCTACAATTGAAATCAAGGATCAATATTTTAACATGAAGGAAAAAATTGAACCGGTAAAGCACATTGTTGATATTGCCGAAAAAGCCATGTTGGAACTAAATATCAAACCCATCATCAAACCGATTAGAGGCGGAACGGATGGTTCACAATTGAGCTTTATGGGATTACCATGCCCTAACATCTTTGCCGGCGGACATAATTTTCATGGCCGTTATGAATATGTACCTGTTGAAAGCATGATTAAAGCCACTGAAGTAATCTGTAAAATTGCCGAATTAGTTGCCCAAAAAAATTAGGAAATAAATGATCATCATTCCGAAAGCAATTAAAAAAGGGACATTCGTTATTGAATGTCCCTTTTTTAATTTTATAAGCCAACGGTTTATTTTGTTGTCGTTGCAGTATCAGTATTAAGTTTCTTGCTCATTTCCATTGAAATGGCAGAACGATCAAATTTGATTTTGCCTGACATGGTTTCAATAACACAGCTGCTATCTTTATCATTTAGCTCAGCAATTCTACCATGCATTCCGCTTTTGGTAATGACTTTATCACCTTTCTTTAATTCATTTACAAATTTTTTCTCCTGTTTAGCACGTTTCATTTGTGGTGCAATCATAAAGAAATACACTACAGCAAACATGGCTAAAATGGGTAAAAACGAACCGATTCCTTCCATTAATTAGATATTATTTATTATTAATCGTGATTATGGCCTTCGTGACCAGGTTGTGTACTATATTTTCTGGCTGGCTGTTGCATGATAGACTGGGTTCCGGATTGAGCCTGTTGCATAACACCTTCACCGCCATCAATAGTAGCTTTAATCCTTACAGTTTCAGATCCATTTTCAGTATTGGTCGTCAAGGTAATTGACTTGGTAACAACGCCATTTCCTCTTCCATCAAACTTCACGGTCATTTCACCTGTTTCCCCAGGAGCCACTTGCTTAGTCCAATCTGAAGGGACCGTACAACCACAAGTACTTTGAATATTACTTACCACCAATGGTGAAGTTCCTGTATTGGTATATTTAAAAACAGTTTCTACTGGCGTACCATTTTTTAGTGCTCCAAAATCATGCTCTACTTCCTCAAAGGAAATAACCGCAAAACTACCAGCATTGGCATCTCTTTCTGCAGCTTCAGCAACATTTTCTGATTTGATCTTTGCAGTAGCATCTTCTTTACAAGACATGAATGCTACTAATGAAAGTGCGCAAAAACTTAATATTATTTTTTTCATGGTTTTACTTTTTGATTTAAACGTTCGGTTAAAAATAAATTTGAGGTTGTAAAAATAAGAATATTTTCTGTTACAACAACCCTCGTCCTACTTTATTTAGCTCGCCTTTTTCGGTGTATTCCTTAACTATTTTATCCAAAATACCATTAATAAAAAAGCTGCTTTTTGGTGTTGAGTATTCCTTGGCAATATCAATATACTCGTTAATAGTTACTTTTACTGGGATGGACGGGAATTTCTGAAATTCGCAAAGTGCCATTTGAAGCAGGATCGCATCCAAATTAGCAATACGCTCTGCATCCCAATTTTGGGTCTTGCCGGCAATCTCTTGGTTAAATTTCGTTTTGCTCAATAAGGTTTTCTGGAACAAATCGGTAGCAAACTGCCTATCGTCATCATCCTTGAATAATTTTGGCGTGAAATAAGTCGATTTATTTTCTTTTTTAACGTTGCGCAACAGCTTTAAAATACCTGTATTAACAACTGGCAAATCATCCAACCACGTCAATTTCTTGTCCTCAATATAACTGTATAGCTTTTCGTTTGGTGCAATGATTTCGGTAAAAACGTTGACAATAAACTCCTTGTCCTCTTTAAAATCAGAAATTCTATTGGACATATACCTCTTGTACATCTCACTTTCAAGAATATTTTTAAATATGATATCGACGTACTCAAAATCAAGATACCAATCATCGATTTTACGATTTTCAATATCGTTTTGAAGGGCGCGATCTTCTTTTAAAATCTGAAGAACTTGGTTATCAATAAATTTTCGGTTGGGATCTTTTTCTTCTTGGGTGGCTAAAATTTTTCGTTGCGCCTTATCCTGATAATCTTCAGCTCGTTTTTGAACTTCAATCAAAAGCGACAACAGCAACAAGTGCAAATCGTACATATTTTCAAGACTGTGAAGTAAAAATGTCTTATCCTTTTTAAAGTCATCGCCTTCACCACCACCAAAGGCATAAAGGGTTTGCATGACTTTTATACGAATATGTCTTCTATTTAGCATTTACAAGAACTAATTAAATTAAGCGAAAAGCCTTTTGGCTCTTTTCGGCTGCAAAAATAGTATTTATTTAGAAATACTAAAACAAAACATAGAGGATATCTTTGGCTCAAAAGAAATTTTTTCTTCTTTTCAGTCTCCAAAACACTGTTTCTTTTTACTTGATCCAATAAAAAAACAACTAACTGGAAATGTGAAAACGGAATTTTGAATACCAATTATTCCTTATAAACCAGTATCTTTGTGGCTTCAAAAAACCACGCTTCATAGCCTTATAAAAAGAATTTCGTCTTAAAAAACAGAATTTTATTTTACAACTCTATTTGGTGTGATGTGGGTGAAATAAGCAGATATTTATAATAAATCAAACCCTAAATCAATAATGGACAATCAGCAAAAACAATGTTCGTTTAAATACTAAAACTCAAGTGTCCATACAATTACATGAAAGAATTACAGCACGTCAATAAATATTTTTACAAGTATCGCTATAAATTACTGGCCGGGATTTTAATCACGATTGTAGCTCGTATATTCCTTCTTTTTACGCCGGAGTTGGTTGGAAACTCTGTGGATGTTATTGATAATTACCGTAAAGGGATCACTACAGATGTTGCCGTTGTAAAAAGTGAATTGCTCCTCAATATTTTCTACATTATTGGAGCTGCAATCATTGGTGGCGTTTTTACGTTTTTGATGCGGCAAACCATTATTTATGTATCGCGCCAAATAGAATTTGATTTAAAAAACGAAGTTTACCAACAATACCAAAGGCTGTCGCTCGATTTTTATAAATCTAACCGTACGGGCGATTTAATGAGCCGAATTAGTGAAGATGTTGGTAAAGTTAGGGAATACGCCGGACCGGCAATTATGTACAGCATTAATACCGTTACGCTTTTTATTATTGCTTTGATTTTAATGTTCAATTCGGCACCAACTTTAACCTTATACACCATTATTCCGTTGCCAATACTGTCTTACTTTATTTATATATTAAGCAAGTCCATCCACAAACGCAGTACGGTCGTGCAACAATGGCTCGCCAAACTTTCAACCAGCACACAAGAAACATTTAGCGGGATTAGCGTCATCAAATCGTATGGCATTGAAGAGGCAACGATTGCCAACTTTGATGCACTTTCTGTTGAAAGCCGACAAAAAAACATCGATTTGACCAAAGTCCAAGCGTTATTCTATCCGTTGATGATCCTTTTAATTGGACTGAGCAATATTATCGTCATCTATATCGGTGGAAAACAATATATTGACGGAGAAATTGAAAGTATCGGCGTGATTGCAAAATTTATTATTTACGTCAATCTTTTAACCTGGCCAGTGGCTACTGTCGGCTGGGTAACCTCCATCATCCAACAAGCCGAGGCGTCACAAAAACGGATCAACGAGTTTTTAAAACAAGAGCCTACCATAAAAAACAACAATCCAGAACCTTCTGTTATTGAAGGCGATATCGAATTCAACAACGTTTCGTTTACCTATCCCGACACCAATATCCAAGCACTTAACAATGTCAGTTTTAAAATCAACAAAGGTGAAACCATGGCAATAATTGGCAAAACGGGCTCAGGGAAATCGACCATATTAGATCTTATTGGCCGTTTGTATGATGTCACTTCGGGCGAAATAAAAATTGATGGCACTCCTATCGAAAATCTTAATCTGACGAGTTTAAGAAACCATATGGGTTATGTACCTCAAGATGCGTTTTTGTTTTCTGACACCATCAAAAACAACATCATGTTTGGTAAGGAAGATGCCACGGAGGCCGAAGTTATAGCAGCCGCCAAAAATGCCGATGTCCATAAAAATATCAAAGAGTTTTCTAAAGGATATGACACCATTCTGGGCGAGCGCGGGATTACTTTATCGGGCGGACAAAAGCAACGTATTTCTATTGCCCGAGCAATTATCAAAGCACCTCAAATTTTATTGTTTGACGATTGCCTATCGGCCGTAGATACCGAAACCGAGGAAAAAATCCTAAACAACCTCAAAACCATTACCAAGGACAAAACTACCATTATTGTAAGCCATAGAATTTCATCCGTTAAAGGCGCCGACAAAATCATTGTTCTTGATGACGGCAAAATCATTCAAACGGGCAATCATAACACCTTATATGATGTGGATGGGTATTACAAAGAACTTTATATAAAACAGCTTTCAGAAAACCAATAACCTAAGTTTTCATTCCAGTTAAAACTCTAATACATTTGTTTTCAAACATAGACCTTATGTTTTGAGCTAATCATAATTGGTTCTTTTGGCAATAGTTAAAAGAAACTTCACAAATTGTTGGTTACTATTATTTTTTTTTAGATTTTTGGTACGTTAACCGTTACTAATTAAAACAAAAATATATGAGTGATCACGGAATGATGGAGAAAGAAGAAATATTCTCTAAAGTATTACGCGCAGGAAGAAGGACGTATTTCTTTGACGTTAGAGCTACTAAAGCAGGAGATTATTATCTTACTATCACAGAAAGTAAAAAATTCACGAATGACGATGGTTCTTTTCACTACAAAAAGCACAAAATTTACCTTTACAAAGAAGATTTTAGTGAATTTAATGAGATTTTGAAAGAAATGATTGATTACGTCATCGATGTCAAAGGAGACGAAGTCATCAGTGAGCGTCATCAAAAAGATTTCAAAAAAGAAGAATATGATGCTGCCGATGAGGACTTGGATTCGGAAACTGTAAAATCTGCCGAAAGTTTTACCGATATCAACTTTGAAGACATATAAATCATCAGAAGATAATTTATTAACAAAACCGTTACCTTTAAGTAGCGGTTTTTTTTATATTTATGGCTTAACTAAACATTTTTTGAAACTACCTTAACATTTATGAGACTTTTTAACACTTTATTCCTTTTAATGTCCTGTTTTGTTTTTGGGCAAAACCAAACCGACCTCAGCTATTATCTACCGCAAAACACCACGTACAACAAAGCGATTCCCACACCAAAATCGGTTATAGGCCATGATGTTGGTGAGTGGCACATTACACACGACAAGTTGGTGGAATACATGAAAGCCTTGGCGCAAAGTTCTGACCGGATTACTATTGAAAATCGAGGAACGACTTACGAAGGCCGACCATTAATTCTCCTTACGATTACATCGCCAAAAAACCATCAAAATATTGATGCCATCCGCGAACAACATATTGCAGCCACCGAAAGCAATGCATCGGTCAACACCAGTACAATGCCCATTGTGGTCAACCAAGGGTTTTCTATCCATGGCAATGAACCTAGCGGATCTAACGCTGCCCTCTTGGTAGCTTATTATCTTGCTGCTGCAGAAAGTGACGCCGTTAAAAATATGCTGGACCAAACCATTATTCTTTTCGATCCGTCATTTAATCCGGACGGTTTACAGCGTTTTGCATTTTGGGCCAATTCCAATAAAAGCAAAAACCTAAATCCCGATCCTAACGACCGCGAATACAATGAAGTATGGCCAAGAGGCAGAACCAACCATTATTGGTTTGACATGAACCGCGATTGGCTGCCGGTGCAATTGCCAGAATCCAGAGCACGAATAGAAACCTTCCATAAATGGTTGCCAAATATCCTGACCGATCATCATGAAATGGGCACCAATTCCTCCTTCTTTTTCCAACCGGGAATTCCAAGCAGAACCCACCCACTTACACCGCAATTAAATCAAGATTTGACTAAAAAAATTGGCGATTACCACGCCAAGGCATTTGACAAAATTGGTTCGTTCTATTATACCGAAGAGAGTTTTGATGATTTCTATTACGGCAAAGGTTCCACATTCCCTGATATTAACGGAAGTATCGGAATTCTGTTTGAACAAGCCAGTTCCAGGGGACATATCCAAGAAAGCACAAATGGCCTTTTAACTTTTCCATTTACTATCCGCAATCAATTTACCGCCGCATTATCAACTTTGGATGCCGGTTACAATATGCGTGAAGAACTCCTAAAATACCAACACGATTTTTTCAAAGAAGCCCGTAACGAAGCTGCAAAGGAAAAGGGAAAAAACATTGTTTTTGGCGACTCTAAAGATGCTGCCAAAACCTTCGAACTGGCACAAATATTAAAAAGACACCAGATCGAATTGTACGAACTTAAAGATGATGCCACGATTGACGGCAAACAATTTAAAAAAGGTTACAGTTTTGTGGTACCTAAAAACCAGAAAAACACTAGGCTTATTAATGGCATGTTCGAAAAACGTACCAGCTTTAAAGACAGTTTGTTTTACGACGTTTCGGCATGGACCTTACCATTGGCATTCAACTTGGATTATGCTGAAGGCGTAGCATCCTCACATCTGGGCGAGCAAGTTAAAGACCTAAAAATGAAGCCCGGCCAAGTGTCCTCAAAAAGCGATTATGCCTATGTCATGGAATGGCACGAATACTATACGCCAAAGGCATTGAATCTCATTTTGAGCAGTGATTTGCGTGCTAAAGTGGCCATGAGACAATTTAGTGCCAATGGCAAAAAATACGATTACGGCACCATCATGATTCCGGTTCAAAACCAATCAAAAAATAGTGACGAAATTTTTCAACTTTTAAACAAAGCTGCCCAAGAAAGCCATGTGCAAATTGATGCCGTTTCTACCGGATTGACCGAAGGTGTGAATTTAGGAAGTGATCACTTTAGGCCATTAACCCTACCTAAAATTGCCGTACTTGTTGGCAATGGCATCAATTCATCCGATGCTGGTGAAATTTGGCATCTTTTGGACCAAAGATATGATATGGTTATGACCAAATTAGATACCGACAATTTAGGCCGTGCCGATTTAAGCAGATACAATACCATTATTGTTCCCAACGGAAGTCTCAACAAAAACGACACCGAAAAACTGATGACCTGGGTTGAAGATGGCGGAACGCTTATCGGTTTCAAAAATGCACTGCGCTGGATGAACACTAACAAACTGATGAAACTCGATTTTAAAACCTCAGAGCGCATTGCCAAAAACATTTCTTTTGAACAACGCAATGACTATAACGGTGCGCAAGTTATTGGCGGCGCTATTTTTGAAGCCAAACTGGACCGTTCGCACCCTATCAACTTTGGCTATAAAAATGACAAACTCCCATTGTTCAGAAACTCTACGTTATTTGTAAAACCAGATAAACAAAGCTACAACAACCCCATTCAATACACCAAAAACCCATTGCTGAGCGGCTATATCTCAAAACCAAACTTAGATAGTTTGGCCCTT
>NZ_DATJCY010000169.1:0-2152 GCF_035577925.1 Gelidibacter sp.
AAAAGATGATTGCGGAATTGACGGAAACAAAGAACAATTCAGCTACACATATGGCTTATTTGGGTGGTTTACAAACCATCTGGGCAAATCACGTCTTTAGTCCGATAAGTAAACTCAAGACATTTAAGGAAGGGAAGAAAAACATCGAGCAGGCAATCAAAAAAGAACCTAACAATGTGGAATTAAGGTTTATCCGGCTTTCGGTTCAAAAAAATGCTCCGTCTTTTTTAGGATATAAATCAAACATAAATAAGGATGCCAAATTTATTAAGGAAAACCGACACCAAATCAGGTCGGAGATTTTGCAGAAAAATATAGGAACGCTTTTAAAAGACTAAACTATGAAACACCGGTTATACAGGGAGCAACAATTGAATTGCGATATCCAAACAGCTTGGGACTTTTTTTCTTCTCCGAAGAACCTTTCCAAGATTACACCCAAAGACATGGGTTTTACGGTGCTGTCTGATTATAACAGCGAACAGATTACTGAAGGAATGGTGATCGATTATATCGTTTCGCCGTTGCTGAAAGTTCCGTTGAAGTGGAGAACGAGAATTACCCATGTGGAACCCAATAGAAGCTTTACTGATTTTCAGGAGAAAGGGCCTTACAAATACTGGAACCATTTTCACGAATTTATCCCCAATAAAGACGGTGTGCTGATGAAAGATACGGTAGATTATGAATTGCCTTTCGGTTTTTTAGGGAAGATAGCACATCTTCTTTTTGTGAAAAAGAAGTTGGCACACATCTTTGATTTCCGCTACAGCGTTTTAGAAAATCTATTTAATAAGTAAAAAAACGGGTATGAATTTTTTAATTGTATTTGGAGCATTTATAGTCATGGAAGGAGCAACTTGGATTATCCACAAATATATTATGCACGGCTTTCTTTGGGGGTTACACAAAGACCATCACGATCATAGCAATGACGGAGCGCTTGAAAAAAATGATTATTTCTTTGTCATATTTGCTATACCGACCATTGCATTAATGTATTTCGGTTCGCTAGAAAATTTCAATTATTTGTTTTTTATTGGATTGGGCATTATGCTGTATGGAATGGCCTATTTTTTCGTACACGATGTCTTTATCCACCAACGGATTAAATTATTGACCAAAACGAAAAACCCCTATTTTTTGGCACTTCGCAGAGCACACAAACAACATCACAAGCATATCGGCAAAGAAAATGGTGAGTGTTTTGGCTTTTTATATGTGCCATTCAAGTATTTTAAAATGTATTTTAATTCTTCTAAAAAATGATGGCATATACGTATTCACTGATATTATTTTTTACGGTTATCATTTGCTTCATTGCATCTTTTGATAAGCGAATTCGCTTTAACCGTTATTTTGGAGCGTACATAAAATCCGCCGTTCTAGTTGCCATTCCATTAATATCTTGGGATGTATGGTTTACGGCAAAAGGTGTTTGGTGGTTTAATACAGATTATACCCTTGGAATAGTGATAGCAGGATTGCCTCTCGAAGAGTGGCTTTTCTTTATATTCATTCCGTTTTCATGTGTATTTACCTATTTCTGTTTTGATAAATTTTTCAAGCTAGGATGGCTATCCAGCTTTAATAATCTGATCGTTTTTGTCAGTTTGATTGTCTGTGTGGTTATCGCTTTGTTGCATTACGATAAAATCTATACATTGGTAACAGCTATCACCACTTCAGCAACTTTAATTTACCTGCATTTTATTGCTCGGGCAGATTGGATTGGCAAAGCATCGCTGGTATTTACAATATTGATGTTAGGTTTCTTTCCAGTAAATGGCGTGCTGACCGGCACAGGATTAGAAACACCCATAGTGAATTACAATCCTGGGGATTTCTTAGGCATACGAATACTAACGATACCAATCGAAGACGCGGTTTACGGATATACACAATTTATTTTGGTACTTTACTTTTTTGAAAAATTTAAACATACGCACGATGAAAGCAAAAAATAAAATTTTAATAGCAGCCTGTGCCATAAGCTTAGTTGCTCTTTTAAATTCCTGTGCCTCTATTCCTAAAAATGCAATAGCAGTCAAAAATTTTGATATAGATAAATATTTAGGTACATGGTACGAAATTGCCCGTTTTGATTTTCGTTTTGAAAAGAACTTGGACAATGTCTCCGCTCAATACAGTC
>NZ_DATJCY010000170.1:0-1859 GCF_035577925.1 Gelidibacter sp.
TTAAGAGATGCCTGCATCTTACCACCACTACCCTTTTTTGTGGTAATCAATACCACACCGTTTGCACCACGGGAACCGTATATTGCGGTGGCATCCGCATCTTTCAATACTTCTATGCTTTCAATATCATGTGGGTTTATACTGTTTAATGGGCTTACATTCCCCAGAGGCATCACGCCCGAAGAAATTTCAGATTGAGACATAGTTTGCGAAGGATAAGGAACACCGTCAACGATATACAGGGGCGCATTACCCTCGGTTCGTAAACTGTTGCGCCCCCTGATCTGTATATCGAAGCCGCCGCCGGGGGTACCACTGCTCTGCGTAATGTTCACCCCTGCCATACGTCCTTGCATAGCGGCCAGTGGGTTGGCAACTGGTTGTTGACCAATTTCTTTTGCGGTGACTTTACTAATACTCCCCGTGCGTTCTTTGTCTTTTACGGTGTAATAGCCTGTGTTGATCAATACCTCATCAAGACCTAGTGTATCTGCATTTAGTTGAATATCAATGTTAGTCTGGTTGTTGACAGGAATTTCAACAGTAACATAACCCAAATATGAAATGATAAGTACATCGTCTGGTTTGGCAGTTACGGTATAATGGCCATCAAAATTGGAGACTGCGCCACGCTTAGTGCCTTTTATGATGATTGCCGCACCTGCAATGGGCATTTGGTTATCGTCTTTTATAAATCCTGAAATTTGGATTTCTTGTGCTGTACCAACAGTGCTTTGGCTGACTTTTTTAATTTGTTTGATAACAATGGTGTTCCCGTCGGAGAAGTTAAAATCGATATTGGCATTGGAAATGCTTTTTTCGAGGAGCCTATTGGCACGAATGACGCCTTTTTTTAACTGGACTTTTGGAAAGTCCTTGAACAGATCTTCTTGGTAAATAAAGTTGTAATCGGTTTGATCACTTATTATTTTGAAGATTTCATCTACAGTTACCGTTTTGTCCATGTCAATCACAATTTTGGCGTTTTGCGACAGCATTTCCTTGGGCGTAAAACTGAATGCCGTAAGGCAACATAAAAAAATAAATGTCTTCATAAAAAACGTTAAAAGCCGATTTGATAAGCCAATTTTCATTGGTTTAAAACGGACATTAGTTGATTTAATTTCCATAAATTTGCATAGAATTAGTTAGTTAAATATTTGATTAATTAATTGTGTAAGGAGGGAAAACTAATGGACGCTGCAATGTTTATAGTTCTGTCCCTCTTTTTTGTTGCGGTATCCCAATTCAGAAAAAATTAGGTTGGAGATCCCCGTTATTTTAAGATCAAGGTCTTGTTTTGTATTTCATAATCGTTGATGGTATTAGTATTTTTGATAAGCTCCAAGAGCTTTTCGAGATTTTGATGTTTGCTCAGTTGGCCATTGAATTTGACGTTTGCCAAAGCCTCATTTTCAAATTTGGCATCCACATCATACCAACGCGACAGCACTTTCATTATATCCTGTAATGATTTTCCTTCAAAGATAAAATCCCCATGGATCCAAGCAATTTCGTTAGCAGCTTTAATGTCTTTAATCATTATGCTTCCATCATTAGCCGTATGGGTGCTTGCCTGTTGGTTGGGCGCTAATAGTTTGTTTTGCGTTGCTGTTATGACGGCAACTTTACCCTCTACCAATGTGGTATATACTGTGGTTTCATCTTTATAGGCTTTGATGTTGAATTTAGTACCCAATACCTCAACCGTTTGATTGCTGTTGAGTACTTCAAAATGAGCACCTTTATGTTTTGTGCTTGGTGACACCTCAAAATACGCTTCGCCATAAACGAGTTCTACCTGACGGCTTTCGCCGTCAGTAAAACTCACTGGGTATTTAAGTTGAGTTTCGGAATTC
>NZ_DATJCY010000171.1:0-9622 GCF_035577925.1 Gelidibacter sp.
CAAACTAACCTGTTTGATTGGTTTGGTTATCGCTCCTATTTTGGGTGGACATACCATTGAAACCGCAGTTGCAAATACCGAAGTTATTGAAGTCGTTGAAACCGTTTCAAATGATATGGAAGGTGAAATAATTTCTGGAGATATGGATCATGTTCAACAAACTATTGTTGCTACTGAAAGCAAGTAATAAAGCCTGATTACTGGTAATTTAAATATGAAAAAAGCCACGTCTTCAAGATGTGGCTTTTTTTATTTTGTGATATTTTAAAATTTGTGCGATACTAAATAGCGATGATGAAACTATAAATATTGAAATTTAAAATGTAATAATTCTAAGAACTCAGTGATTTAAAAATTATGATTTCAATCTTTTAAAATATTCGTAAATGGCATATTGCGAACGTATTTCAGGTTTTTTTCCAACCTTTACATACTCGTTTTTCTGATCGGCATCAATGATTCTTGCTTTTACGTTATCGGCAAGTTCAAGGTCAATCACATCTCTAATAATCTTAAAATTATAAGGGTCTACAATAGGGGTCACCACTTCAATACTGTGCGTTAAATTTCTTGTCATCCAATCTGCCGAACCGATAAACATCTTTTCTTCACCTCCATTGCCAAAAATATAAACACGTCCATGTTCTAAAAACCGATCCAAAATACTTGTCACTTTTATGTTTTTACTTTGCCCTTTAATCCCGGGGACCAAACTGCAAACACCACGTATAAGCAGGCGGATTTTGACGCCTTTAATACTGGCTTCATAAAGTAGTTTAATCATCTTTTTATCTTCAAGATTATTCATTTTTAAAATGAGATAAGCCTCTTTTCCTGCTTGCGCCAAATGAATTTCTTTCTCTAAAAGCTTCACAAACTTATTGCGCATGGTAAATGGAGCGATCAAGAGTTTTTTGGCTTTGGGTACAATAGAAACGCCTTCGAGTGCCGTGAATAATTGGTTGAGTTCTGCACTTGTTTTTTTGCTTTTGGTCATCAAACCAAAATCTGTATAAGGTGTTGCGGTTTTTTCGTTGAAGTTTCCTGTCCCAATATAGCTGTAATGAGTGGTCGTTTGGGCGATGCGACGTTCAATATAAATGATTTTTGAATGGACTTTTATTCCTGGGTAACCATAAACCACTTCAGCGCCGCTATCCTTGAAAATGGCGCCCCATTTTAGATTGTTTTTCTTCTCGGAACGTGCTTTGACGTCAATAAAGACAATAACTTTCTTTCCGTTTTTCGCTGCGTTTGCAACAGCATTATTTAAACGCGATTCTTTTGCAACGCGATACAAAGTCATTTTAATGGTCGTTACATAAGGATCATTAGCAGCTTCCTCCAATAATCTTATCACCGGTTCAAAGGACTGATACGGGTAATTAATCAACTGGTTTTTGGTGTCAATAGCTTCAAACATTGACCTGTGTTTTAACGTTACAGGATGGTCAAGTGGTGGTAGCTCTTCAAAATGGAGATTTTTGTTGGTTGGATTTGGAAGGTGCAAAAAATCCTGATAATTATGGTATTTGTTGCCTAAAATAATTTGGGCATTCGCAATATCCAAAGTCTTTTTTAAGAAATCCTGGAAACTTTCCGGCATATTAGGATCTACTAAAACACGCGTCGTTTGACCTGTTTTCTGATGTGATAGTGAAGCTTTTGCTTTTTCGATCAGATGGGTGGGAATTTCATTTTCTAGCTGAAGCTCTGCGTCTTTTGAAATTCTTATGGCATAAAAGGACAGTGCTTGCTGGTTTTGTGCTTTACGCAAATTATATTTAATAATATCGTCTATGAACGTAATATAATGCCTATTGTTTTCACTTGGGAATACAAAAAAACGAGATTCGTTTTCAGGAATTTTAACCCATTGAATCGTGTTTTCAGAAAGCATGGCTGTAATATAAGAAGCTTCATTTTCTATGAAAACAGGACTTTTAGAGGAAAATATTGAATTTTCGAGTTCAATTTGAGATCTTAAAGTGGATTCAAAATAGGTTTCTGCTATTTGTTTCTGAATTTCTGAAAAATCATTATCATTAATTAAATAAATCCCTTCTTGCTGTAAATGAGGAATAATTTCATTTTGAAAAAGCTGATCCAATTCCTCTTCCAGTGAATCCACCTGAATTTTAATTTCAGCAAGTACTTGTTTGGGTTTGGTGACTATTTTTTTTCGGATGGATTTGTCCAAATCCTTGGCTTGCCGGATGTCCGAAACTCTTGTTCGTATAAATTCATCTAAATTAGATGAAAAAATAGCCATGAATTTTATGCGTTCATACAGTGGATTGCGTTGGTCTGCAACTTCTTGCAAAACACGATGATTAAAACGTAACCAAGAAAGATCGCGATGGTAGTATTTTGTGTTGTAAAGCGGTAATGCCATAAATTATATCAATAGTCTATCTGCTTTTATGAGCAACTAAAATCTATTTGTAATAAATTTTAAAGCCGAAAAATACACTTTTAAACCCAAAAAAATATCAAAAAAAGATGAACTGCTAAAACAATCCATGTATTTCAGCATCAATGGTATTGATAATGCTGCCCAAATCTTCAGGATTGGCAACAAAATCTAAATTATCGACGTCGATAATCAGGAGTTTTCCTTTGTTATAACCATGAATCCAAGCTTCATAACGTTCGTTCAATCGGCTTAAATAATCGATACTTATGGAGTTTTCATACTCACGACCACGACTGTGGATTTGCTTTACCAAATTTGGAATGGAACTGCGTAGATATATCAGTAAATCAGGTCCTTGAACAAATGATTCCATCAACTCAAAAAGTGCACGGTAATTTTCAAAATCTCGATTGGTCATCAAACCCATGGCATGGAGGTTGGGCGCAAAAATATGTGCGTCTTCATAAATGGTCCGGTCCTGAATGATGTCTTTTCCACTTTCGCGAATTTGCAAAACCTGACGGAAACGACTGTTCAGGAAATAAACCTGCAAGTTGAAACTCCAGCGTTCCATTTGATTATAAAAATCATCTAAATAGGGGTTGTCAACCACATCCTCCAATTGAGGTTCCCATCGGTAATGTTTAGCTAATAATTTTGTGAGCGTTGTTTTTCCTGCACCAATGTTTCCGGCAATTGCTACATGCATATTTATCTGATTTTTAGTTGGAATTGATGAAGTTTTTCATCGGTGTAAATATACAAGGTTTCATTGGTTAGTGAAAACTGTTTTATTAACAATTGTGGGAGCTGTATGGCTGCCAAGCTATTGCTATCCTTAGCTAAAAAATAAAGACCTTCTTTTTTTTGGATAATCAAATTGCCATTGTCCTCAGCAATATGAAGAAACCCATCATTTTTTATTTTTGACAGGCTGCTCCCAAAATAGTTGTAAGTATAAAGATGGTTTTCGGTAAGCAGCCAACTATAGTTATAATTGCTTTTAAGATGGAGTACATTAGAATTTACGGGCATCGCACTTGCTCTTACGGTGTTGGTTTTATAATCAAAAAGTTCTAATTGCTGTGAGTTTTGATCAAAAATCCAAAGGGTATTATCCGCTCCGGTCGATATATGTGTGATATTTTTATAAGGTTGAATGCTATTGAAATCGACTTTAAATATTTCAGAAAGTCGATTATCCAATATCAAAACGGTATTGAAGTTTTTATAAAACACATTGATTTTTAAAGGATTGAACGCATCGATAGAAGTGATTGATCCGAGTTGCACATTGCTGTAATTGTAATTTTGATGCGGTTCTTTTTTATAGAAGGTATTTCCAACGGTATAATAAAGTGATCCGAAATTATCGATATGAATGAGTTGATCGACTTTTAATGGTTGTTCGTTTAATGTGATGGTTTCGATTTTTTCTTGCGAAAAAAGCAGTGATGAGCTTATGAAAATACTGTAGAGAAAACGTTTCATTTCTGAATTTCTTTTATAAATCAACCTTATTCATCATCATTTTCTTTTGTATATCCTTCATAATAATAGGATTGCTCTATGCCTTTGAAAATAATTTCTCTGTTATTTATATCGTCAGTTAAGTTGGCTTTTAGTAGTGTCCGTAATTCCAAATCATTAATTGGACTCCTTTCCATGGCTTGTAAATAAAGGGATTTATCTACAAATTGCCAGTTGGCCATTTTTTTGAGATTCGTTTTGAGAAGCATATCTAACCAGATGCGCATCGTTCTGCCGTTGCCTTCCATAAAAGGATGGGCAATATTCATTTCTACATATTTGGCAATGATTTCTTCAAAATCATTTTCGGGCATTTGTTCGATTTTCACCAAAATTTCGTTGAGATACAATGCATTTGCAAATCTAAAACCGCCTTTCGATATGTTTTTTGTGCGTATTTGTCCTGCAAAATCGTACAAACCATTAAATAAATAATGGTGAATTTGTTTTAAGCCTTTGGTTGTGCCTATTTCTATTTTGTCAATAGCGCCCGATTCAAACAGACGATATGCGTTTTCTAAACTTTTTTTGTCTATGTTTTTCATGTAAATTCAGAGGAATTCATCTGCATTTTTTTTCAAAAATACTTTAAATTATTGCGCTTTTATACTGTAAAATCAATAGCTGTGTGTAAAATGACGATTTGCAATTTACAAAAATCAAACCACAATCAGCAAATTAACTTATAGCCAAATCCGCGGACGTTTAAGATTTGAATGGTTTCGTCAGCACTTAATTTTTTTCGGAGTTTTGAAATAAAAACATCCATGCTTCGCGCATTGAAAAAATCGTCGTTTCCCCAAAGTTTATTGAGAATAAGCGATCGGTCCAATACTTGATTTTTGTTTTTTATAAGATGAAACAACAAATGTGCTTCGCGATGTGTGAGCTGCGCAACAGCATCGTTTTTATACTGTAAGGTTTGTTTTGGAAAATCGAAGCTGAAATTGCCTAAAGTTATAATCTCAGAAGTTTTTTGAAGGTTAGTTCTGTTCAATAAATTATTGATTCTCACGATCAACTCTTCCATGCTGAATGGTTTTTTCAAATAATCATTGCCGCCAATGCTAAAACCTTCCACCACATCTTTGGTTTGTGATTTTGCGGTTAAAAAAATGATCGGAATCGTATCGCCTTCTTCCCTAATTTCTTTGGCTAAAGTAAAACCATCTTTTTTGGGCATCATCACATCCAAAACCAAGAGCTCAGGTTTTTGGTCTTGGTAAACTTGTTTCGCTTTTTCGCCGTTTTCGCAAAGCAATACGTTGAAGTTTCGCGTTTCTAAACTTTCTTTTATGATTTGTCCTAAAGCAGGTTCGTCTTCAGCTAAAAGTATGGTGATGGATTTATGCATTGGGAATAACGATTTTGAAGGTGGTAAAGTTATTATTTAGGTTTAAATCGATTGTGCCACCATGTTTTTCTATGATTTTTTTCGTGTAATAAAGTCCAATACCAAAACCTTTAACATCGTGCGTATTGCCTTTTGGAACGCGATAGAATTTTTCAAATAACTTTTCTTTATTGATGGATTTTAAAGAATTACCAGTATCTGAAATGTAAATTGTGGTGGCCATTAGGTTTTGATCAATGTTAATACTGATTTTTTCTCCACCGTATTTCATGGCATTATCAATAATATTATTCAGAGCATTTTCAAAATGAAATGGATCCACTTTTGCTAAAATAGCTTCAGAAGTAAAGTTAATGGTTTTCTTTTTTTGACCGTTTTGCATCTCGTATTTGCTGATGACTTGCTGAAGGAGTTCGGTCAGATTAATATGTTCTTTATGTAGTTCTAAATGATCGCTGTCCAAGGTTGCGGTTTCCAAAAGTTTCTCGACCATGAGATTTAGCTTGTTTAATTGATGGTTGGAAATGTTCAAATAGTTTTCTGTTTTGGTTTTGTCATCGAGCGCATTAAAGTTTTTTAAACTTTCGAGCACTACGCCAATAGTGGCAATTGGCGTTTTAAATTCATGTGTCATATTGCTGATAAGATCGTTTTTTATTTCGGCCAATTGTTTTTGTTGCTTAATGATATGAAGCAAATAAAACAAGCAGGATATAATGGCAGCAGCAAGAAAGAAGGATATCAAAATACCAGAAATGCTCAGTTTTAAAGCATCTTTAAGTGGATTCTCAAATTCTAAAACCACTTGTTCTTTTGGTTTGAGATAGGTTGATTTTGAATTGACCGACATTAAATCCTTCGTGTTTAAATCTGCATTTGAAGTATATATCAGTGAATCGTTTTTAAAATGTTTGATACAGTAACGAGGAGAAATCTGTTTCTGTTTGAGTTGAATTGTCAACAGCGAATCAACTTGGCCATATTCTAAAGTATCGCGATCCATAGAAATTAAAATCGTACTTAATTTTTCCATTTTTTTAATACTGTCATAAGTTCGCTGAGTTTTTACAGTCTGACCGACGATTTTATTTTTGGAATTAAGATTGAAATCGAAATTGAGATTAAAACTATCTTTTGGGAATTGTCTAAAACCAACCACTTTAACTCCTGATTTTTTATTGGAAGTGAGAAGTCTTTTCTCTAAATTTTCTTTTAAGTTGATAAGTGTTGTGTCTTGATAACTAAAAGATTCCACTTCAGATGAGGAAATTTTGACCGATTTGATCTGGGAAACCTTATTAAATGTTTTTTTTAAATTGGATATGGCAGATGAATCAATTTCAGAATGCGAATTATTATTTATGATGGTGAAAATATCCGATTTTGCAATTTGTGTATAATATTCTTCCAGTGCGTTGTCAATACTCAACTGAATTTCATTGCTAACCCGTTGTTTGTTCAGTTGGTAATTATTGTAATTCCAATATACTTGTACCGCAATTGTAGCCAAGATGGTTGCGGCAATAGCATATAAAATCCAATACTGATTTTTTGTTGTCATAGGTCAAAGATAATGACTTGCAGGATGTCAATTCATATCGGTTAACACACGTTAACACTCATTAACGCAATTGTATTTTTAAATGGTTAATATTTGTGATCTGAAATAAAATCTATCAAAAATCGAACAATTATGAAGTACAAACAAAAATTATCAATTCTTATAACCTTATTCGCGGTTATGCTAATGAAAGCCCAAGAATTTCAAGGTGTTGCCACGTATAAATCCTATCGAAAAGTTGATTTTAAGATAGGAGAATCAAAAAACTCCAATATGAGTCCTGAAATGCAAAAACAACTTGAAGATCAGATAAAAAAACAAGCGGAGCAAGAATATACGTTGAGTTTCAACAAAAATGAATCGATTTATAGAAAAAACGAAACTCTCGAAGCGCCAACACCTTCAAAAGGTGGGCTTACCGTAAGAATCTCTGATCCTTCAAATTTGTATTACAAAAACTTAAAGGAACACCGTTTTGCCAACCAGACCGAACTTTATGGCAAGGAATTTTTAATTAAAGATTCGTTGAAAGTTCAAAAATGGGAATTGCTCAACGAAACCAAAAATATTGGCCAATACACATGTTTTAAGGCACAATATAAAGACGAAGTTAAGGTTCGAAAAATGAGTTCAGAAAGCGGCATGGAAACAACGACGGAAGAACGCATCACCACAGCATGGTACACGCCACAAATTCCCGTTAGCAATGGTCCATCGGATTTTTCTGGACTTCCGGGATTGATCTTGGAAATCAATGATGGCAAATTGACTTTGATTTGCAGTAAAATAGTCATTAATCCAGAAGAAGAGATAAATATCAAGGAACCTAAAAAAGGTAAAGAAGTAACCCAAAAGGAATTTAATGATATTATGGAAAAGAAATCCAAGGAAATGATGGATCAAATGAGAACGAGGGGTTCATCAAATGGCTCAGAAATTATGGTGATTGGCTCAGGACGTTAGATTTATGAAATATTTAACGTTTTGCATTTTGACTATTTGGTGTTTTTTGAGTCGAATTCATGACCATGAATTTATCAATCCACATGTTATCATAAAACGTTTATAATGAAACTACAAGCAATTATTTTTTTTAGCTGTTTTGTCCTGTGCTTTTCTAGCGCATTAATAGCGCAAGATTTTCAAGGAAAAGCCTATTACCAGTCCAAGACAACAATGGATATGGGCAATTTTGGTGGCAACCAAATGAGCGAACAACAAAGAACCATGATGCTCGAACGGATGAAAAGCATGTTGGAAAAAACGTACGTTTTAAGTTTTAACCGTACCGAATCTGTATATAAAGAAGAAGAGAAACTGGCAACGCCAAGTGCAGGAGGTGGCCGAATGGGCGGTATGATGGGCAGTTTTACAGCTGGTGTACAGTATAAAAATGTAAAAGATCAACAACTTATTCAAGATCAGGAGTTTTTTGGAAAACAGTTTTTAATCCAAGATTCCATCCCAAAACTAGAATGGAAAATGGAAAATGAATCCAAACAAATTGGTCAATATCTTTGTTTTAAGGCTACAGCCGTTAAAAAAGGAGACGAGATGGATTTTGGAAACATGCGACGACGTAACCGTGAGGATGAGAAAAAAGATAATGAAAAATCAAAAGATTCTACAAAATCAACCAATTTACTGGACAGTATAGAAGTGCCTAAAGAAATTGTTGTAACCGCATGGTACACGCCACAAATTCCAGTCAACCAAGGTCCTGGTGAATATTGGGGACTTCCAGGGTTAATTTTAGAAGTCAATTCGGGGCGAACAACGGTTTTATGCACAAAAATTGAAATCAATCCTAAGGATAAAATAGAGATCAAGGCACCTACCAAAGGTAAAGTAGTTACAAAAAACGAATATGCCGAAATCGTCAAAGAAAAAATCAAAGAAATGCAAGATATGGGTGGCAGAGGACGTGGCTCACGATTTTAAAATCTGATCATCACACATAACTAATCAATCAAAAATATATAATGAAAAAAATCATCACGTTAGTCTTACTTTTAGTGGTTGGGCATTCTTTTGCTCAAATTAAAGTAGAAGGCGTCATTAAAGATAGCATTGGCAATCCGTTGGAATTGGCCAACGTCATCGCCATAAACCAGCAAACCAAAGGTTTGGAATCCTACGGAATTACCAATAATCAAGGACGCTATAAGTTGACTTTGACAAAAAACACAACTTACACTATTCAAGTGAGTTATATTGGAATGAAAACTTTTGACGAAACGTTGGCTGTTAAAGAAACTGATATCACCAAAAACTTCACTTTACAAGAAGATAATAGTTTGGATGAAATACACCTTACTTATGAAATGCCCGTAACCATGAAAGGAGATACGTTGGTGTATAATGCCGATTCCTTTAATAAAGGCACCGAACGAAAATTGGGTGACGTATTAAAAAATCTTCCTGGTGTTGAAGTTAATGATGATGGCGAAATTGAGGTTGAAGGAAAGATTGTTGGAAAAGTTATGGTGGACGGCAAGAATTTTTTTGATGGCGATTCAAAATTGGCCACCCGGAATATCCCGGCAAGTGCGGTCGATAAAGTGCAAGTGCTTAAAAATTACGCCGAAGTGGGTCAGTTGAGTGGTGTGACCAATAATATGGATAATATTGCCATTAATATTAAGTTAAAAGAAGGTAAAACCAATTTCTGGTTTGGCGATATTACTGCTGGTGGTGGCGTTTCGGAAGATAATGCCTTGTACGTGGCGCAACCCAAATTGTTTTATTACAGTCCAAAATA
>NZ_DATJCY010000172.1:0-24248 GCF_035577925.1 Gelidibacter sp.
GTGGTGGATACCATTGCCAATGGTCCGCAAATTTTATATATCGACAAACACCTTATTCATGAAGTGACGAGTCCACAAGCATTTAAAGAACTTGAAGAACGTCATATTCCAGTGTTTAGGCCTGATCAGATTGTGGCTACGGCCGATCATAATACACCAACTATCAATCAGCATTTGCCAATTAAAGATGCGCTGTCCAGAAAACAATTGGAGCAACTTTCTGAAAATTGTGAGAAAAATAACATCACGCTGTACGAATTGGGCCATAAGTACAATGGCATTGTACACGTTATGGCACCAGAATTGGGCATTACCCAACCTGGTATGACCATTGTGTGTGGCGATAGCCATACTTCAACGCATGGTGCTTTTGGAACCATCGCCTTCGGAATTGGAACCAGTCAAGTGGCACAAGTTTTTGCAAGTCAGTGTTTATTGCTTACCAAGCCAAAAAGTTTGCGCGTAACGGTTAACGGTAAATTAAAACATGGAGTTCTTCCAAAAGATGTTATTCTTTACATTATTTCAAAAATCGGGACCAATGCTGGCACAGGCTATTTTTGTGAATATGCTGGTGATGTTTTTGAAAACATGTCTATGGAAGGTCGTATGACCGTCTGTAATATGAGTATTGAAATGGGCGCAAGAGGTGGTATGATTGCACCAGATGAAACAACTTTTGAATATGTTAAAAGTCGGAAATTTGCACCAAAAGGTGAGGCGTTTGATAAAAAAGTCGCCTATTGGAAAACACTTCCAACCGATGATGATGCTGTTTTTGATAAAGAATACCATTTTGATGCCGAAGATATTGAACCGATGCTTACCTATGGCACCAACCCGGGAATGGGCATAAAAATTTCAGAATTTATTCCAGAAACCAGTGATGCGTCTTTTGAAAAGGCCTTGGATTATATGAACTTTAAGAAAGGCGAAACCTTGATTGGTAAACCGATAAATTTTGTTTTTATAGGGAGTTGTACCAATTCAAGAATTGAAGATTTTAGGATTGCTGCCGATTATATCAAAGGCAAACGAAAAGCAGATAATGTCACGGCGTGGTTAGTACCTGGAAGTAAACAAGTGGAAACTCAGATTATTGAAGAAGGTTTAAAAACCATTTTTGATGATGCCGGATTTGAATTGCGCCAGCCAGGATGTTCCGCATGTTTGGCCATGAACGATGATAAAATTCCGCAAGGTGAATATTGCGTTTCTACATCCAACAGAAATTTTGAAGGCCGACAAGGCCAAGGTGCACGAACTATTTTGGCAAGCCCATTAATGGCTGCTGCAACCGCTGTTGAAGGAAAGATTATTGATATTACCAAGCAGTTGAATTAGAGAAACCAACCTGCAAGGTTTCTAAAACCTTGTAGGTTTTTAAAAAAAGCCACAGAAAATCATTCTTGATCCCGATTGCTATCGGGACGTGGCAAAAAAATAGAAAGTAATTAAATAGATACCCGCCTTCGCGGGCATAAAATGGAAAAATTTAAAACCTTAACAGCAACAGCCATTCCGTTAGAAAACGAAAACGTTGATACGGATCAAATTATTCCTGCACGCTTTTTAAAAGTTACCAACAGAGATGGTTTTGGTCAAAACTTGTTTAGAGATTGGCGATTTAAAAAAGATAATTCAGTTAATGCAGATTTCGTATTGAATCAATCGCAATTTGAAGGTCCTATTTTGGTCGCTGGAGATAATTTTGGATGTGGCAGTAGTAGGGAACATGCCGCTTGGGCATTAACAGATTATGGATTTAAAGTGATCGTGTCGAGCTTTTTTGCAGATATTTTTAAAGGCAATGCACTTAATAACGGATTACTTCCGGTTCAGGTTTCTCCTGAATTTTTGAAGGAATTGATGACTATTATCAAAACAGATCCAAACACAAAAATCACGGTAAATTTGGAAGCACAAACTATCAAAATTGATGGATCAAACCATTCAGAAAGCTTTGAGATTGATGCCTACAAAAAAACATGTATGATCAATGGGTATGATGATATTGACTATTTATTGAGTAAAAAAGAAAGTATTGAAGCGTTTGAGAAAAATATTGCGTACTAATCCGTTTGTTTGCGCAAGGTTTTAAACTCCTACAAGGTTTCAGAAATTCCTGCAAGGTTTCAAAAACCTTGTAGGTATAAATAACCTTTAGGTCTTAAACAGTGCAAGTCTAAAATCAATAGTATCAAAGCAATAAAAATTGACTAAAAAGATAAAATAACATTAAAACAATAGAAGGGATTCTTGAATTTTTGAAATAGCCTTCGCTGGAATTTATATGAAACTAAAAATAGCTGTATTGCCAGGAGATGGCATAGGACCAGAAGTAACCACGCAAGCGGTGAAAGTACTCAAAGCCATTGCACAAGAATTTGACCACTCATTTGAATTTAAATATGCACCGGTAGGGGCCATTGCCATTGATGAAACGGGAGATCCCTTACCAAAGCAAACCCTAGATTTATGTAAAAACACCGATGCCATTTTATTCGGTGCCATTGGTGATCCAAAATATGATAACGATCCGACAGCACAAGTTCGTCCTGAGCAAGGTTTGCTAAAACTACGCAAGGAATTGGGTTTGTTTGCCAACATCAGACCTGTAAAAGCCTATGACACACTTCTGGATAAATCCCCATTAAAAAAGCAAATTATAAGGGGTACGGACATTTGTATTTATAGAGAATTAACAGGCGGTATTTATTTCGGTGAAAAAACGCTTAGCGAAGATGGCAATACAGCTTCCGATCTGTGCGTGTATTCACGTGATGAAATTCAGCGCATTGCTCATTTGGCATTCAAGGCCGCGCAATCCAGAAAACGTAAAGTTACTTTGGTAGATAAGGCGAATGTTTTGGAATCTTCACGCTTATGGCGAAAAGTAGTTAAAGAAATTTCAGAAGATTATAAAGATGTTCAATTAGATTATTTATTTGTCGACAATGCCGCGATGCAAATCATCTTAAACCCAAAACAATTTGATGTGATCCTTACAGAAAATATGTTTGGGGATATTATTAGCGATGAGGCAAGCGTTATAGGTGGTTCTATCGGCTTATTGGCTTCGGCATCTGTTGGCGATTACTTTGCCATGTTTGAGCCTATTCACGGCTCTTATCCACAGGCAAAAGATTTGGGAATTGCCAATCCGATTGCATCTATTTTATCTGCTGCCATGCTATTGGATCATTTTGAACTTTATGAAGAAGCCGAATTGGTTAGAGAAGGGGTGGAGCGTTCTTTAAAATTGAATATTACAACACCAGATTTGAATAGCAAATTTAATCATATCTCAACCACTAAAGTGGGCGATTTTATTGAAGATTTCATCAACAATCCAAAAGATACGAATATGAATTTTACAAATATTCACTTGGGACAATCTACTATTATTTAACATGGTTAGTCAGATTTTTAGATAGTAGCTCTTCTGAAAAGCATCCGTTACGGATGCTTTTCTCTTCTAGGAAACTTTAGTTTAATTGCCTCCAAATACAAATTCCCCATACTCCCAATATGGGTATGTTCTTTGGATGTATCTGGTGTATAAGTGCCTTCTTGTACTTGTTTGCCTATAATTTGATAAGCCTCACGGAAACTCATGCCACTTTCAACTAAAGTATTGATATTATCAACAGTAAAGAGATATTGGTATTTGGCATCTTTTAAATTAATGTCTTTAACTTCTATTTGCTGAATGGCGTAGTTAAAAATATCCAAAATATCCTTTACATCATTGATAGCTAAAATCATGTGTTCTTTTAACAGCTGATAATCCCGATGGTAGCCACTTGGAAGATTGTTGGTAATCAAAATCATTTCGGTTTGTAACGCTTGGATCTTATTACATTTTCCACGAATAAGTTCAAATACATCAGGATTCTTCTTATGTGGCATGATGCTACTGCCTGTGGTCAATTCGTCAGGAAAACTTACAAAACCAAAATTTTGGCTTATATATAAGCAGATATCCATCGCAAAACGCGCCATCGTATTGCACAAACTTCCTAAGGTTAGCGCAATGGTACGTTCACTTTTACCTCGTGCCATTTGCGCAGCAACCACATTGTATTTTAAGGTTGAAAAGTGCAATGCATTTGTAGTAAATTCACGATCAATTCCAAAAGAGCTGCCATAACCAGCTGCAGATCCCAACGGATTCTGATCGACCGTTTTTAAAGCGGCGTTAAGCAAATACACATCGTCAATAAGCAATTCGGCGTAAGCAGAAAACCACAGTCCAAAAGACGATGGCATGGCCACTTGTAAATGTGTGTATCCCGGAAGTAAGGATTTTTTGTGAGCTTCGGCCAAATCCAACAAGGTATTGAAAAACACTTCTGTTTTATCGTAAATGATGTTGATATTTTCTTTGTAAAAAAGTTGTAAAGCCACTAAAACCTGATCGTTTCTGGAACGCGCCGTATGGATTTTTTTACCGACTTCGCCGAGAGTTTTGGTGAGTTCAAATTCGATTTTGGAATGAACATCTTCAAATTGAGCGTCGATAGTAAAAGTGCCATCTTCAATTTGCTGTGCCAAAATTTTTAAACCACCTTCTAACTGTGCTAGTTCTTCTTCTGATAAAATACCAATAGATTGCAACATTTGAGCATGTGCCAAAGATGCTTGAACATCGTATTGAGCAATATGTACATCAATTTCTCGGTCATTTCCAACCGTGAATTGTTCTATTTTTTTATCGATACTAATACCTTTATCCCAGAGTTTCATACAAATTCCTGCGAAGGCAGTCCTGAAAGCTTTCGGGATTCCTGCGCTTCTTTTTTTAAATTATTTTATTTTTTTTATTCATAAGACCTACAAGGTTTTTAAAACCTTGCAGGTCGGGTAAAACCTTGCAGGTCGCCTAAAACTATATTTTTTTCAATAGCTGAATATACAATGCAATACCTTCTTCAATTTCGCTGATATAAATAAACTCATCTGCCGAATGCGATCGGGTGCTATCTCCTGGACCCAGTTTTAATGACGGGCAACTTAAAACTGCTTGATCAGAAAGGGTAGGTGAGCCATAAGTTTCGCGACCTAAAGCAATTCCCGCTTTTACCAAAGCATGATCTTTAGGAATTGACGATGAGTTCAATCGTAAACTCCGTGGAATGATGCTGCTACAAGGTGCTTCTTTTTGAAGGATTTCTACAATTTCGGCATTGGTATAACAATCATTCACGCGTACATCGATTACCAAATCTACTTCTGCCGGAACTGCATTGTGCTGTTTGCCAGCATGTATTTGGGAAACGGTCAATTTAACTTCGCCTAAAACATCAGATGTTTTTTCAAATTTATAATTTTTAAACCATTGTAATACGTTGATGCAATTATAAATAGCATTATCCTCATTAGGATGCGCCGCATGGCTTGGCGTTCCTTTTACCTTCGCATCAAAAACGACAAGGCCCTTTTCGGCGATGGCGAGTTGCATCAAAGTTGGTTCGCCCACGATGGCGACATCTATTTTTGGGATAATTGGCAACATGCTGTTCAACCCATTTGGACCGCTGCTTTCTTCTTCTGCGGAAGCGACAATCACCAAATTATAATTTAGGTTTTGATGCTCATAAAAATAAGCAAAAGTTGCCATTAACGACACTAAGCATCCGCCGGCATCATTACTGCCCAAGCCAAATAACTTGCCATCTTCAACAATGGCCTTAAAAGGATCTTTCGTGTAAGCGGTATTTGGTTTTACGGTATCATGATGCGAATTGAGCAATAACGTAGGTTTGGACGCATCAAAATATTTATTTAATGCCCAAACATTGTTGGCTGTTCTTTTGTAATCGATATTATAGCTTTGAAACCATTGTTCAATAAGTAATGCCGTTTGGTCTTCTTCTGATGAAAACGAAGGTGTTTCAATCAGTTTTTTTAATAATGCAATGGCATCAGTGGTCAGTTTCTGGATCATTTGGTAATGGTTGTAAAATTAGCCGTGGTGTCAAATAACATTTCTGGTTTTCCGATGCATACTTTATGCACATTTTTTTCAATGGCATGAATACAATTGTTCAGTTTTGGAAGCATGCCGTCAACAATGATTTTAGTATCAATCAAATTTTGATAGGATGTTGTCGTAATCTGTTTAATAACCGAATTTTCATCATTTCTATCTTTGAGAACGCCGTTTTTTTCAAAACAATAATACAATTCCGTTTGATAGTGATCGGCAAAACCAATCGCTAATTCTGATGCAATCGTATCGGCATTGGTATTTAAAAGTTGTCCGTTTTGATCGTGCGTTAAAGCGCAAAATACGGGTGTAACGTTGTGCTCCAATAAAACTTGAAGCGTTTTTGTGTTCACTTTTTTGACATCGCCTACAAATCCGAAATCAATAGGTTTTATAGGACGTTTTTTGGAGATAATCGTATTTCCATCGGCGCCCGAGAACCCGATGGCATTGCATTTTTTGGATTGTAATTGTGCGACAATAGTTTTGTTTATTTTTCCGGCATAAACCATCGTAATAAGATCTAATGTAGCTTGATCGGTAATGCGTCTGCCATCAATCATTTTGACTTCTAAGCCTAATTGATTGGCAAGCTGTGTTGCTAATTTGCCTCCGCCATGAATCAATATTTTAGGTGATTCTATTGCCGCAAACGCTTCCAAAAACGAAGATAATGCCACATCATTATCGATGATATTACCTCCTATTTTTACAATTTTTAGTGTTTTCATAGTATGCCCGTGAAAACGGGTATGTTTTTCAGACCTAACAGCTTTTAAAAACCTGTTAGGTCTTATAAATTCTCTAATATACGTTTCAGGACCACTTGCGCCGCAAAAGTCCGATTATTAGCCTGGTTGATAACGATGGAATTAGCACTATCCAAAACCGCATCTTCTACAATTACATTTCGCCGTACCGGCAAACAGTGCATAAACTTGGCATTTCCCAATTTTTGTTGGGTCATCATCCAACTCGGATCCTGGTTGAGGATTTTGCCGTAATCTTTATAATTGCTCCAGTTTTTGACATATACAAAATCGGCATCTTTTAAAGCTTCTTCCTGATTGTGGTTGATAGGTGTATTTTTAGTGATTTTTTCATCAAGTTCATAACCTTCCGGATGCGTGATGGTCAAATCCACTTCCATTTTTTGCATCATTTCCACGAACGAATTGGCAACTGCCTGAGGCAACGCTTTTGGATGTGGCGCCCAAGACAAAACAACTTTAGGTTTGCGTTTTTCAGTAAGTTCGGTAATGGTAATTGCATCTGCCAACGCTTGTAAAGGATGGGCAGTTGCACTTTCCATATTTACAATGGGCACGGTGGCGTATTTTATAAAACTCTTTAAAATATATTCCGAAGCATCTTTTGCTTTGTCCGTGAGTGTAGGAAACGCACGAACTGCAATAATATCGGCATATTGAGAAATGACCTGTGCGGCTTCTTTAATATGTTCTGAACTTCCGGCATTCATAATACTGCCGTCTTCAAATTCAATATTCCAAGCATCGTTGATGTTCAGAATACTAACGTGCATTCCTAAATTTCGCGCTGCTTTTTCGGTGCTCAATCGGGTTCTTAAACTTGAGTTGAAAAACAGCATAACTAAGGTTTTGTGTTTTCCTAATTCCGAAAATTCAAAAGGTTGCATTTTGAGTAAAATAGCTTCCTTGATCATTTCAGAAAGGTTGGAAATGTCTTTTATTTCGGTGTATTTTTTCATGTTCACTTCCCGCGAGGCGGAATCTTTTTAATTCGTCGTTTTATTAGACCTACAAGGTTTTGAAAACCTTGTAGGTAGTTTTGAAGACCTTACTGGATTACATACCATTCATCAACAGTAATTCTTGCTTTAATGCGTCAAAAAACAAATCGATATGATGTTTCTTAATGGTTAATGAAGGAAGAATACGTATCAAATTTGGATTTTTGGCACTTCCTGTAAATATTTTATGGGTATAAATCAGTTTTTTGCGCAAGTCTGCAACCGGAAAATCAAATTCCAATCCCAACATCAATCCGCGGCCTTTAATACTTTTTAAGTGTGGTAAATTCTGTGATTTCTCAATGAAATACGCCGACATGTCATCGGCATTTTTCATTAAGTTTTCAGATTCCAAAACTTTCAAAACAGCTAATGATGCTGCACAAGCCAAATGATTACCACCAAAAGTAGTACCCAACAAGCCAAAAGACGCTTTGATATCGGGATGGATCAGAATGCCGCCAACTGGGAAACCATTGCCCATACCTTTTGCTATGGAAATAATATCTGGTGTCCAACCATATTTTTGAAAAGCAAAAAAGTCGCCAGTTCTTCCGTAACCAGATTGTACTTCATCAGCAATCAACATGACATTATAGGTTTTGCACAATTTTTCAAGACCTTGGTAAAATTCAGTAGTACTTTCATCCAGTCCACCAACACCTTGAATGCATTCGATAATAACAGCGCAGGTTTCACCTTTTTTAAGGATATATTCAACGCCTTGTAAATTGCCTAAATTCACAAAATCGACTTCATGTTGTGCGTTTAATGGCGCTACAATTTTTAGATCATCAGTAGTTGCAACGGCTGCTGAGGTACGTCCGTGAAATGAGTTTTTAAATGCCAAAACCTTCTTTTTTCCTGTATGGAATGAAGCGAGTTTCAAGGCGTTTTCGTTGGCTTCGGCACCCGAATTACATAAAAACAATTGGTAATCCTTACAACCTGAAATACGCTCGAGTTCGCGTGCCAAAGCTACTTGTAGCGGATTTTGAATGGCATTGCTATAAAAACCTAAGTTTTCAATTTGATTTGAAACGGCCGACACATATTCTGGATGTGAATGTCCGATGGATATTACGGCATGGCCACCATATAAATCGAGATATTCTACACCTTTATCGTCATAAACCGAAAGATCTTTGGCGCGTACAGGCGTGATATCAAAAAGTGGATAGACGTTAAATAAACTCATAATTGTTCTGTTTTAATTGTACTTATTTTGTTGTAGGAAGCGACCATACCATGGATCAACGAAGAACTTAATCCTTTGTGTTCCATTTCATTTAAACCTTCAATGGTGCATCCTTTTGGCGTGGTAACCAAATCAATTTCCTCTTCGGGATGCTGACCATTTGCAATCAATAAACTGGCTGCGCCTTCACTCGTGTACATGGCCAATTGTTGTGCTTCTTTGGCATCAAAACCTAATTGGATAGCGGCTTGTGTTGACGCCCTGATAAGACGCATCCAAAAGGCAACACCGCTGGCGCACACTACGGTTGCGGCCTGCATTTGTGATTCTGGAATAATCAACGAATGGCCTAAACGGTTAAAAATGGCTTCAGCTACTTTAATGCGTTTTTCACCTTTAACATTACTACAAATACAAGTCATGGATTTTCCAACGGCAATGGCCGTATTTGGCATGGCTCTGATAATGAATTGATCGGTGCCAATAACAGCTTCAATTTTGGAAATATTAAATCCGGTGACGGTCGAAATAATCACGTGATTTATGGCCAATAAAGGAAGAATTTCCTTTAAAACTTTTTCTAAATGTGAAGGCTGAACTGCAAAAATTAAAATATCAGAATTCTGGACCGCTAAAAGATTATCGGAAGTTAATGTGACATTTTTAAAGCCATCAAATTCTAAAATATCATCTGTATTTCTTTTTGTAAGATATAAAGTGGTGATCGCATTGGTGGTGATCAAACCTCTGGCTATCGATTTACCTAAGTTTCCTGTGCCGATGATTGCTATTTTCATTTTTATGCCCGCGAAGGCGGGTATCTTATTAATGCCTGTTTAGGCGGTTATTTTTTCAATTCAACTTTTACTAAAAGTAATTAGCCTTAAGCATTAAACCTTCGGTTTCTTCAAATCCGAACATCAAATTCATATTTTGAACAGCCTGACCAGAAGCACCTTTTAATAAATTATCAACAATACTCGTAATCAGCAATTTGTTGTTATGTTTTTCCAAATGAAGGATGCATTTATTGGTGTTTACTACTTGTTTGAGATGGATGTTATCATCGGAAACAATCGTAAACGGCGCTTCTTTATAATAGGTTTTGTATAGGTTTTTCGCCTCTTCCAAACTTCCGTCAAAATCGGTATAAGTGGTAACAAAAATGCCTCTAGAGAAATTACCTCGGTTTGGAATTAGAAACACATCGCTTGTCGCATCTTTTTGTAAACCTTTGATGCTTTCATTGATTTCGCCTAAATGCTGATGATTAAAGGCTTTATAATGTGAAAAATTATTATCTCGCCATGAAAAATGCGTGGTTTCTGATAAAGACGTTCCAGCACCTGTAGAACCGGTCACAGCGTTGATATGAACATCACTTTTTAAAAGTTGCTGCGCTGCCAAAGGCAAAAGTGCCAATTGAATACCCGTTGCAAAACATCCTGGATTGGCGATGTAATTTGCTTTTTTAACCGCTTCTTTTTGAAGTTCGGGTAAACCATAAACAAAATGCATTCCTTGAAAATCACGATCTTTTTCCAATCTGAAATCATTGCTTAAATCGATGATCTTCGTTTTTGAAGAAAATTTATGCGTTTCTAAAAATGCTTTTGAGTTGCCATGGCCCAAGCATAAAAACACAACATCTACATCTGCATTAATCGTACTTGAAAATTCCAAATCCGTGCTGCCGATCAAATCTTGATGTACTTTATAAATTTTATTTCCGGCGTTTGAAGTGCTATAAATAAAATTGAGGTTTGCTTTGGGATGGTTCAACAACAGTCTGATCAATTCGCCAGCCGTATATCCTGCACCTCCAATAATGCCAACGTTAATCATGATTCTGAATTGACTTGATGGTAAATCTTATTTTGATTACCGATAATTTTTATAAATCCTTTGGCTTCATCAGCGGTCCAACCTTTGTTCATTTCGCCATAACTGCCAAATTTGGCATTCATCAAATCGTGTTCAGAAGCAATCCCATCTAAGGTAAAATGATAAGGTTTTAAGCTCACAATCACATCACCCGAAACGGTTTGTTGACTGCTCTCTAAAAAGGCTTCTATATTGCGCATTACAGGATCTAAATATTGGCCTTCATGCAAATGCATGCCGTAAAAACTAGATAAGTATTCCTTATGCTGTAATTGCCATTTGGTCAACGTGTGCTTTTCCAATAAATGATGCGCTTTAATGGTAATAAGCGCAGCGGCAGCTTCAAAACCAACACGTCCTTTAATACCAACTATGGTATCGCCCACGTGAATATCACGACCAATGGCATAAGAAGAAGCCAATGTATTTAAGATTTCGATATTTTTTTCTGGTGTATTAGAAGTGCCATTTAAAGCCACTAATTGTCCTTTGTTAAAAGTAAGCGTGACTTTTTCTTCGCCTTGCTTTTGCAATTGCGACGGATATGCTTGTTCTGGCAATGGTTTTTCGGAAGTTAAGGTTTCTTCACCGCCCACACTTGTTCCCCAAAGGCCTTTGTTGACTGAGTATTTGGCTTTGTCCCATGACATGTCCACGCCATTGCTTTTCAGATAATCAATTTCTTCCTGTCGGGATAATTTCAGATCTCTAATTGGTGTGATGATTTCAATATGAGGTGCCAGGGTTTGAAAAATCATATCAAAACGTACTTGGTCGTTACCGGCGCCTGTACTGCCATGGGCAATATAGCCAGCATTGATGCTCTTGGCATATTCAACAATTTCAATGGCTTGAATGATGCGTTCTGCACTTACTGACAATGGATAAGTGTTGTTTTTTAACACATTTCCATAAATCAAATATTTGATGACTTTGTCATAATACGACGCTACGGCGTCCAAATTTTTATAGGTAGAAACGCCCATTTTATAGGCATTGGTTTCGATTTTTTTGATTTCATCTAAAGTAAATCCGCCAGTATTCACACTTACGGCATGTACTTCATAACCAAGATCTTTACTTAAATGTACAGCGCAATAGGAAGTGTCCAATCCGCCGCTATAGGCTAAAACTAATTTTTTGCTCATGGTTTATCTTTTTTTAAAAACAAGGTTTGTTTGATTTGTTTTAATCTTTGAAACACTTTTGCTTTTACTACTTTGGGTTCATCACTATTTTTTGCTTTTGGATCGTACAACATACCTGTGCATAAGCACATTTTTTGTTCCATACGTTGAAGGATGTCATAGTTTTTGCAAGATTGACAACCATTCCAAAAACTTTGGTCGTTGGTCAATTCAGAAAATGTAACGGGTTTATAACCCAGTTCGCTGTTCATTTTCATAACGGCCAATCCTGTGGTGATACTGAATATTTTGGAATCGGGGAATTTTTCCCGGGAATGTTGAAAAATTCGTGCTTTGATTTTTTTGGCTAGGCCTTGTTCTCTAAAATCAGGATGTACAATCAATCCTGAATTGGCAACAAATTTGCCATGACCCCATGCTTCGATATAGCAAAATCCAGCAAAGGTGTCGCCATCTAAAGCAATAACGGCATTTCCCATTTCCATTTTGGAAATCACGTATTCAGGCGTACGTCTGGCAATACCTGTGCCTCTTACTTTTGCTGATTCTGCAATGGTGTCGCAAATGATCTGAGCGTAAATAGCATGAGATTTATTAGCAATAACAATGTCCATTGTTTTTGATGTTTAAATTAAAAATAGATTAAGATTATGTTTTTGAGAAAAGAACCGGACTCACCTAGGTTCCAAATATAGACCGCACCCTTAAGGGCGACGGAATAATATATGACATGTCCTTATGCGATTGCTATTTAAAGCAATCGGATTTGAAAAGTAAATATTGTGTAGTGAATGGATCAAGGTAAAAAATAAATATACGTTAGTGACTTCTTTAAGGTTAGAATGCACAGCGTCTGCGCAATACCATTGCGGGACTTGATGGACGTATTTTATTTTTCATTAGAATCATGGTTCAAAAGTAACATTTTATTTAATATCTCAAATTATTTTTAACTTTTTTTAAAGAATATAACTTTTTTTAAAGAATATAATCTGTACTTACAAAATTGGACGCTTTGCTATCTAATAAATTTTTTAAAATAGCATTGTTATAAGCATTGTCTTTTGAAGCTATAAACGTCCTGATAGAGAAGGAACGCAGTGCATCATGAACACTTAATGTGGCTACGGCAGAATCTTTTCTACCAGTGAATGGATATACATCCGGTCCACGCTGACAAGAACTGTTGAGGTTGACACGACATACCAGATTCACCAAAGTATCGATTAATGGTGCCAAGGTTTTGATATCACTACCAAATAAACTCACTTGCTGGCCGTAATTTGATTCCGCCATATCATCTAAGGGTTCATCAATATTTTTGAAAGAAAGAACAGGGATTACAGGTCCAAATTGTTCTTCCTGAAACACACGCATATCCTTATTGACAGGATATAATACCGCTGGAAAAATATAGTTTTCAGAAGTTTCTCCGCCTTTTTTATTCAGGATTTTTGCACCTTTTTCAAGCGCATCATCAATTAATTCTTGAATATATTGCGGTTTATCAGGTTCTGGTAACGGCGTTAATTTGGCACCATCTTCCCAAGGATTTCCAAATTTTAAAGCATCTACACGCGCTGAAAAGCGTTTATTGAATTCGTCTACAATAGCCTCGTGCACATAGATTATTTTTAAAGCCGTACAACGTTGTCCGTTGAATGATGTAGCGCCGGCAATACATTCATCGATGGCTAAATCTAAATCGGCATCGGCAAGTACGATGGCGGGATTTTTGGCTTCCAATCCTAAAACAAGACGCAGTCTATTACTTTTTGGATGTTGGTTTTGTAAGGCATTGGCCGATTTGCTATTGCCAATAAGTGCCAAGACATCCACTTTTCCAGACTCCATAATTGGTGTTGCAACTGTTCTACCACGACCGTATAAAATATTAACGGCACCTTTAGGAAAGCTGTTTTGAAAAGCTTCCAATAATGGTGAAATCAATAAAACACCATATTTTGCAGGTTTAAAGATCACCGTATTTCCCATTATCAATGCGGGAATTAGGAGTGCAAACGTTTCATTTAAAGGATAATTATAAGGTCCTAAGCACAAAACGACGCCAAGTGGACCTCTTCGGATATGGGCGTAAACACCATCATGTTTTTCAAATTTGGCATTATCTCGATCTAATTGTTTGTATTCTTCAATCGTATCATAAACATAATCGACGGTTCTGTCAAATTCTTTTTCTGAATCGGGCAGAGTCTTACCAATTTCCCACATCAATAATTTCACAATTTCCTCACGCTTGGTTTTCATTTGCGTCACAAATTTTTCCATGCATTCAATGCGATCTTTCACTTTCATGGTCGGCCATAAGCCTTGACCTTTATCATAAGCGTTTACCGCAGCATCCAAGGCTTCTAAAGCTTCCTTTTCGCCTAATGTTGGGATAGTACCTAATAAGGTAGGTTGATAGGTGTTGGTTGAAGAAATTGTAGAATAAACTTCTGAACTTTCTCCAGACCAAGATTTTAATTCGCCATTGACTAAATAGCTGTTTTGATGTATTTGTGATTTAATTTGAAATTGTTCTGGAATACTATTCATGATGTGTTTTATACTAAAAATTGAAATAAATCTGGTTTGTCGTTCAGGTAATCGCCGTAAAAATTGCGGAGTTTCATTCGTGTGATTAAGGGTTCTAAATCATCGGCCGATTTTAATTCCAGTCCAACCACAGCAGCCCCATTTTCACGATTTGTTTTTTTGGTGTATTCAAAGTGTGTGATATCATCAGTTGGCCCTAAAATATCAACTACAAATTCTCGAAGTGCACCAGCACGCTGTGGGAATTTGATTATAAAATAATGTTTGAGATTGGCGTATAATAGTGCGCGCTCTTTAATTTCGGCGGTTCTGGTAATATCGTTATTACTGCCACTAATGATGCAAACCACGTTTTTACCTTTTATTTCATCGGCATATTGGTCTAAAGCTCCAATACTTAAAGCGCCCGCAGGCTCTACAACAATTGCATCTTTATTATATAAATCGAGGATGGTTTCACAGACCTTGCCTTCATCAACTGTAGTGATTTCGAGGTTGTTGTGTTGGCAAATTGCAAAATTTAGATCGCCAACACGTTTTACCGCTGCACCGTCTACAAAACATTCAATGTTTTTCAATTCAGTGTTACGGTTGTTTTTTAAAGACGTCATCATGGATGCTGCGCCTTTAGGTTCTACGCCAATAATTTTTGTGTTAGGAGATAATTGCTTAAATACTGAAGAGAGCCCAGCAGAAAGTCCACCACCACCAATCGGAACAAATACATAATGGATAGGATGTTGCGCTTGGTCAATAATTTCGAGACCTACGGTTGCTTGGCCTTCAATAACTTTTTCGTCGTTGAACGGATGAATAAACGTCTTATTTAAACGTGCACACTCTTGCATGGCCGCAGCATTGGCATCATCAAACGTATCGCCCACTAAAACCACCTCCGTATAATCTTCACCAAACATTTTTACTTGTTCAATTTTTTGTTGAGGTGTAGGCGAAGGCATGAAAATGGTGCCTTTTATCTTTAATAATTTACAAGATAATGCAACGCCCTGGGCATGGTTTCCAGCACTGGCGCACACAATGCCATTTTCAATTTGCGTTGGACTTAAAGACGATATTTTATTATATGCACCACGTATTTTGTAAGAACGCACCTGTTGTAAATCCTCACGTTTAAAAACGATATTGGCAGCAAATTGCTTTGAATAACGTTGGTTTTCAATGAGTGGTGTTACTACGGCAACATCTTGTAGTTTTCTTGCAGCTGCTTCTACAGCCGTTAAACTTGGGTAGTATATTTTGGTTTCAACGTTCATCACATTTTTTTATAGGCAGGATTTTGACATCCTGCCTTTTTAGATTATTGATAACTATAAAATCTTGGTTTTTTGGAATTATGCCAATACCGAATTTTCGGAATTGACATCGGTTTTGATCACTTTCATGGCCGTCATTGCAGCTCTTAAGCGTTTGCCCACGGCTTCAATAGGATGGTTTCTGATGGCCTCATTAACCGCAATCAATTCTTGATTATCCACCGCATTGGAAGTTGAAAATGACCTTCCAATCGTTTTTGGATCTACATTTTTCATGAAATCTACTAATAATGGTTTACACGCATGGTCAAATAAATAACAGCCATATTCTGCAGTATCAGAAATAATACGGTTCATTTCGAATAGTTTTTTTCTAGCTACTGTGTTGGCAATCAATGGTAATTCGTGTAAAGATTCGTAGTAAGCTGAATCTTCGATAATACCGGCACTTACCATGGTATCAAAAGCCAATTCTACTCCTGATTTTACAAAAGCGACCAACAAAACACTATGGTCAAAATAGGTTTGTTCAGAAATGTGATCGGTGGTCAATTCTGTTTTTTCAAAGGCTGTTTCACCAGTTGCAGCACGCCATTTTAAAAGATTGACATCGTCATTGGCCCAATCTTCCATCATAGTTTTAGAGAAATGTCCAGAGATGATATCGTCCATGTGTTTTTCAAACAATGGTTTCATGATAGTTTTTAATTCTTCAGCCAATTCAAAAGCCTTGATTTTTGCCGGATTTGACAAACGATCCATCATATTGGTAATACCACCATGTTTTAAAGCTTCCGTTATGGTTTCCCAACCCAATTGAATCAATTTGGCCGCATAATTAGGATTCACACCTTCTTCAACCATTTTGTCGAAAGCTAGGATAGATCCAGTTTGAAGTACACCACAAAGAATGGTTTGTTCGCCCATTAAATCACTTTTTACTTCAGCAATAAATGACGATTCCAAAACACCTGCTTTATGGCCTCCAGTGGCAACAGCATATGCTTTTGCTTGTTCCAAACCTTTTTGCTCCGGATCATTTTCAGGATGAACGGCAATCAATGTTGGTACACCAAAACCGCGTTTATATTCTTCTCGAACTTCGGTTCCTGGGCATTTTGGTGCCACCATAATAACCGTAATATCCTTGCGTATTTTGGTACCTTCTTCTACAATATTAAAACCGTGCGAATAGCTTAACGTCGCCCCTTTTTTCATTAAAGGCTGGACAGCTTCTACAACTTTAGTGTGTTGTTTGTCTGGCGTTAAATTCAGGACCAGATCGGCCGTAGGAAGTAATTCTTCAAAAGTGCCCACCGTAAATCCGTTGGATGTTGCACTGGTATAAGAAGCACGTTTTTCTTTAATTGCTGCGTCACGTAAGGCATAAGAAATATCCAAACCAGAGTCGCGCATGTTCAATCCTTGGTTTAATCCTTGGGCACCACAGCCTATAATTACTATTTTTTTTCCTTTTAATGCGTTCACCCCATCTTCAAATTCTGAGGCTTCCATAAAACGACATTTTCCTAATTGCTCTAATTGGATTCTTAACGGTAAAGTGTTGAAATAATTTGACATTTTTATTTTTGTTTTTAGTGTTGAAATGCTTCGAGCATTTTTGATATTTTCATTTCGTCCTTGGTTACTGCAATACGTCCCGAACGGGTAAATTGCATGATTCCAAAAACACTTAATTCACGGTGCAATAATTCTAATTCCTCTTTTCGACCTGATTTTTCAATAACGAAAAACTCTCGGTTTACGGTCACAATTCGCGCATGGCTATCTTTAATGATATTTTGAATTTGACGTTCATCAAAAAGTAAATTAGACTTGAGTTTAAACATGCACGATTCTTGATAAATCGTTTCTTCTTCGGTATGATAATAGGCTTTGATAACATCGAGTTGTTTTTCTATCTGACCGATAATTTTCTTCATTCGCTCTTCGGTAAGCTGCAAAACGATCGTCCATTTGGATACATTTTCAATCTCTGATACCGAAATATTAATACTTTCAAGATTGAGATGTCGCCGTTGAAAAATGGCCGAAATCCGGTTCAATAAACCAATATTGTTTTCGGTATAAATGGATACGGTATATAATTTAGTTTCGTTCATTATTTTAAGATGTTTTTTTATCAGAGGTTAGAATATAGAGGATAGACTATAGATAATAGACTATAGAGAAAAGACTTTATTTGCTTGTTTCAATTTTCTCTTTTCTATATTCTTTGTTCTTTTCTCTTTATTCTCTTTTCTTCACAATAATATTGATTTCATACTTCCAACTTACTCTAAGCGTACATCAGAAACACTGGCGCCACTTGGGATCATTGGAAACACATTGTCTTCTTTTTCTACCCTAACTTCTAAAAAGTATGGTCCTTCGCAATTCATCATTTCGGCAACGGCATTTTTTAAATCTTCGCGTTTGGTCACTTTTTGCGCCTCTATATAATAAGCTTTGGCAATGGCTACAAAATCCGGATTGATCATTTCTGTGGAAGCATAGCGTTTGTCAAAAAACAACTGTTGCCACTGACGCACCATTCCTAAAAATTCATTGTTCAAAACCACAATCTTGACGGGTAGTTTTTGTTGAAAAATAGTTCCCAATTCCTGAATGGTCATTTGGTAACCGCCATCGCCAATAATAGCCACAACATCGCGCTCTGGTGCCCCCATTTTTGCACCGATAGCTGCAGGAAGTGCAAATCCCATAGTGCCCAATCCACCCGAAGTGATATTACTTTTGGTAGTGGTAAATTCGGCATAACGGCATGCAATCATTTGATGTTGGCCAACATCAGTTACGATGGCGGCATTGCCTTTGGTCTGGCTATTTATTTCTTTAAGCACTTCGCCCATGGTCAGACCTTCCTTGGTTGGATATAAATCGTCCTTAATGACTTTTTCAAATTCGATGGCATACAAATCTTTAAATTTTTGATGCCATTCAGGATGTGAATTTGCTTTTAATAAAGGCAATAATTGTGATAAACTTTCTTTGGCGTCACCTAAAACGGAGATATCAGTTTTTACGTTTTTATCAACTTCCGCAGGATCAATTTCAAAGTGGATAATTTGAGCTTGTTTAGCATAAGTATCCAAGTTTCCTGTAACTCGATCGTCAAAACGCATGCCTATAGCAATCAATACGTCACAGTCATTGGTCAGTATATTAGGTGCATAATTACCGTGCATTCCTACCATTCCTACATTTAAGGGATGAGATGTAGGAATTGCCGAAGCACCAAGAATCGTCCACGCTGCAGGAATTCCAGTTTTTTCGATAACGGCTTTCAATTCGTTTTCTGCTTCGCCAAGAATAACGCCTTGACCCCAAATAATCATTGGTTTTTTAGCAGAATTGATCAAAAGTGCTGCGGCTTTGACATCATCAATATCAGTTTCTGGAACAGGTTTGTAACTTCTAACGCCTTTGCATTTTTCATAAGAAAAATCAAATTCTTCAAATTGTGCGTCTTTAGTGATATCAATCAAAACTGGTCCCGGACGTCCGCTTTTGGCAATATAAAATGCTTTGGCAAGAACTTCTGGTATTTGCGATGCTTTGGTAACTTGATGGTTCCATTTGGTAACTGGTGTTGAAATACCAATAATATCTGTTTCCTGAAACGCATCACTTCCCAATAAATGCGATGCCACCTGGCCTGTGATGCAGACCATTGGTGTGGAATCTATTTGGGCATCTGCAATACCTGTAATGAGATTGGTTGCACCGGGCCCAGAAGTTGCCATGGCGACACCAACTTTACCTGAAATGCGCGCGTAACCTTGGGCAGCATGTGTCGCACCTTGCTCATGACGTGTTAAAACATGGTGAATTTGATCTTTATATTTAAAGAGTTCATCATAAACAGGCATAATGGCGCCTCCTGGATAACCGTATAGAATATCAACACCCTCAGCAATAAGACATCTGATGATGGCCTCACTACCCGAAATACGCTGAGTTGTAGTGGTTGTTTTTTGTTCTTTAGTTAAAGTTTCTGTTTCTTTCATATTGAAAAATATTATTATATTCCTTTGGAAAAAGAATCTCAAATAGTCTTTTACTTTTAATATTTCCCCTATGTACTATGCACAAAATTTTGCACATTTACGGGAGATTCCTGCTTTCGCAGGAATTTATTTAGAACTCATCGGTCACACATCCTTTGGATGCTGACGATACTGTTTTTGCATATTTATATAGCACGCCTCGTTTAAATTTTAATGGTGGTGCAATCCATTTGGCTCTTCTTTCGGCTAATTCTTCATCTGAAATTTCGATGTTAATGGTATTGTTGACCGCATCTATTGAGATGATATCTCCATTTTTAACAAGGGCGATATTGCCACCTTCTTGAGCTTCTGGTGAAACGTGACCCACCACAAAACCATGCGATCCGCCAGAAAAACGGCCATCGGTGATGAGTGCCACATCTTTTCCTAAACCGGCACCCATAATGGAAGAGGTAGGTTTTAACATTTCTGGCATTCCAGGAGCGCCTTTAGGACCTTCATAACGGATGATGACCACATCACCTTTTTTAACTTTTCCTGTTTTGATGCCTTCGTTTACGGCAATTTCACTATCAAATACATTGGCCGTTCCTTTAAAGGATAAACCTTCTTTTCCTGTGATTTTTGCAACCGCTCCTTCAGTGGCCAAGTTCCCAAAAAGGATTCGAATGTGTCCTGTTTCTTTTATAGGATTTTCAAGTGGACTGATGATGGTTTGGCCTTCAACTAAATTTGAAACGTCTTTTAAGTTTTCAGCCAAAGTATTCCCAGTTACGGTTAAACAATCGCCATGAAGCATGCCTTTGTCCAATAGGTATTTCATCACGCCTGGAATACCACCAACGTTGTGTAAATCTTCCATCGAAAATTCGCCACTTGGTTTAAGATTGGCCAATAAAGGGGTGCTATCACTTATGTTCTTGAAATCTTCTAAAGTGAATTCTACCTGAGCTGCTTTCGCAATCGCTAAAAAGTGAAGTACCGCGTTGGTCGATCCGCCAAGAACCGTTACCAATCTGAAGGCATTTTCAATGGATTTTCTGGTAACGATATCAGATGGTTTAATGTCTCTTTCTAACAATAAACGCAAAGCTTCACCAGCTTTTACCGCTTCTTTTTCTTTTAAATTATCTGAACTAAGCGCAGGATTTGAAGAGTTAAAAGGGAGTGACATTCCTAAAGCTTCAATGGCCGATGCCATCGTGTTTGCTGTGTACATACCGCCACAAGCACCAGCGCCAGGACAAGCTTTATGTACTACGGCCTGAAATTCTTCTTCATCAATTGTACCAGCAACTTTTTGTCCATAGGCTTCAAATGCCGAAATGATATCCAGCTTTTTACCGTTATGGCATCCTGACGCAATAGTTCCGCCATAGACTAATACCGAAGGTCGGTTTAAACGCAGCATTGCCATCAAGGCACCTGGCATATTTTTATCACAACCTACAACAGTAAGCAAACCATCATATGCCATAGCTTCGACAACAGTTTCCATAGAGTCTGCAATGATATCTCTTGAAGGCAATGAAAAACGCATGCCCGGAGTTCCGTTTGAAATGCCATCGCTTACGCCAATCGTGTTAAAAATCAACCCGACCAATCCGGCGTTTTCCGTTCCTTTTTTAGCATGAACCGCTAAATCATTCAAGTGCATATTACAAGGATTGCCTTCATAACCGGTGCTTGCAATGCCTATAAAAGGTTTTTTTAAATCCTCATCGGTCAAACCAATAGCGTGCAACATGGCTTGCGCTGCCGGTAGTGTGGGATCTTGAGTAACGGTTTTACTAAATTTATTTAATTCACTCATAGTACTTTTGATAATTTATTTTTACGTTGTCCTAAAACTTCTTTTTGGTACAACTTCATTAATTTATATCCTAAGGAATCGGTCCATTGTAATGGAAATTCATAATCGTCCAATGATTTGAGACCAACCACTTCGGCTGCCGTTCCTGTGAAAAATGCGCTGTCGGCCTGTTTAAGCTCATCTAATTTGAAATGTTTCTCTTCAACAGGAATGTCTTCTTCTTGGCAAATTTCCAATATGGTAGAACGTGTAATTCCAGCCATGATACTGCCTTTTTTGGGTGTGAATAATTGACCGTCTTTCTCCATAAAAATGTTTGCACCCGAACATTCAGCAACATTGCCATACATATCGAGTAATAAAGCTTCATCAAAACCTGCGTCTTTAGCTTCATTAGTAGATAAAATGGAGTTGATATAATGCCCGGTAACTTTAGCTTCAACAAAACAGGATTTTGGATTTGGACGTTCAAACGAAGAGGTTTTTACGCGTAATAAGTTATCGCCCATTAGTTTTGGCCAAGCCCAGCACTGAATGGTCAAGATCGATTCCTTTGAAGTGTATAATCCCATGGAGTCGCCCGTCGTAATTAAAGGACGGATATAAGCGTCTTCCAATTGGTTTCTTCTTAAAAGCTCGTAGGTAATTGCTACAAGCTCTTCAACGGTATAATTAAAAGGAATGCCCATAACTTTTGCGCCATATTTAAGACGTTCATAATGTGCTTCGGCTTTAAAGATCTTGGTGCCTTCTGTGGTTTTATAAGTTCTGATGCCTTCAAATACGCCGTTGCCATAGTGTAAGGTTTGGCTATATAAACTGGATTTTGCCGTTTCAGGTTTTAAAAATTCGCCGTTATGGTAAATTATAGTTTGGCTATTGTAATAGGTATTCATAATAATTTATAAGTTTTAAAATTAGTATAACGATCTGTAATGCGTTTTTCAATATGTTGTTTAGGACTAAACTCAGTGTTTGTGTTTAATAATTAGAGTGCTGTTATTTAGGTGTTTAAATTGATTTATTTATGATGTCCAATAGGTGAAACTTTATCATAAAAAAAGCCTGCATCGCAGTTGATACAGGCTTTTTTAGGAAATAGCATACTGTATCAACTAACAGGAGTTAATAATGATGATGCTAATAATGACGATTGCTTGATTCATATCTAATAAAAAAGCCTTCCGATATTAAGGAAGGCTTTACATTATATTTTTAAATTTAGTGTACCATTCCTCATCGTTGTGATAAAATCACAATGCTAATAATTGAAATGATATTTAAATTTTGGTTTTTCATGTGTTTGTCAAAAGTGGAAAAATATTTTTTCAAAACCTAATTTTATTGAAAAAGAATGTATGAATATTTTTTTCTGATTTAAACCTTATAGTCTTGAAAGATCATGATCGTAGATATATAAAGATTGATCTTTAAGTGATTATGGTTTTGAAATACAAATTTTCTAAACCTTTTGTGTTTATAAAATCACTTCAATTTCAATTAAGATTAGAATTCCCATGTTTGTCGAATATAAGCGATAAGAACATTTCAGTTATTGGTATTATCATAATACTAAGGATAGCTAAAATTATTGATCCTAAAGTAAATGCTTCAATTGTTTCATTAATGAAAATTCCAATAGTAACAGCTAATATAAGATTTAAGATCGAAAGGATTAGTTGCAGTCTTTGAGCAAATTTATTAGCATAGCGAAAAGTTTTTTCGTTTTTTAATGATTTTGGAGTTTTATATCCAAAAATATAATTTGAACTGGTGAAATTTATTTTATATAAATATATTGAAAAAACAAGATGCAAAATTGGCATTAACATTATAGCGGTCCAGTGACTCATTAGCATATTTGAATTGAATTTTTAAATAGCACTTTTTTTAATTTAAAAGTTATGGATGCAGATAGTTTTAACGAAAATCAATCCTAACAGGTTTCTAAAACCTGTTAGGATTACATACTTCAAACTATTACGCCGAATTTCGACTCGCATTAATATTTCCAAACAACGAGCGCATCACAATTTTTTCATACACTTTTATTTGTTCTTCGTCGCGCGGTGTTGTTTTTTCCAATTCCTGAATTTTCTTTAAGGCATATTGCTGAATGGTCAATAATGGTAAAACAATAGATTCACGGATATTGATAGACGCTTTTCCTGAAGGTTCTTCCTGCATCAAATCGTCGTAACCTGTCAATTTAAGGATCAAGCGTTTTGTGGTAATGTATTCTTCATATATGATATTCCAAAACGCACCATATTCAGGATCGTCAGACATGTATTTGGTCAGATCGAAAAACGATTTTGATAAGGACATCATACTATTTTCAATCAGTGTTTTGAAAAAACTTGAGGTTTTAAAAAGTTGTTGTACTTTTTCGAATTCATTGTTATCTTCATAATATTTTAATGCTGTTCCGACCCCAAAAAAACCTGGGACATTTTGTTTAAGTTGTGCCCAAGATCCGACAAAAGGAATGGCTCTCAGATCTTCAAATACCAAGCCATCCGTTTTTCCGCGTTTTGTTGGTCGGCTTCCAATATTGGTTTTGGCATAATATTTT
>NZ_DATJCY010000173.1:0-3282 GCF_035577925.1 Gelidibacter sp.
TATCGCTCAGTAGATGCTCCAGAACATTGACTTTTGAATAAAAGTTAGGAATATCATAGCGTTCTTGACTAATGTTTTCGAGTGGTGTTCCTGAAATTGCAATGGTTACCTGTAGGGGAGCCGTAAAAAAATCATTGATAAACTCATCAACATCATCGGTCATGGTTGCCGAAAACATAATGTTCTGACGACGTTCTGGTAAGATGTCAAAAATATTTAAAAGTTGATGTCTAAAACCTAAATCTAGCATCACATCCACTTCATCAATAACTATTTTTTGAACCGATTTGAGTTGTAAAACGTGGCTAACGGCCAAATCAAATAAGCGACCTGGCGTGGCAACCAAAATGTCCAATCCTTGTGAAACGGCTTGTTTTTGCGGATTTATGTTCACACCGCCATAAACACCAAGTATGCGTACATTAATGTATTTGGTAAGTTTTTCGATTTCTTCAACCACCTGAACCACCAATTCGCGCGTTGGAACCATGATTACAACTCTAGGATTGGCTTGCTTTGAAAATGGCAAATTTTTAAGAATGGGCAACATATAGGCATAGGTTTTACCCGTTCCAGTTTGTGCAATTCCTACCACATCTCTGCCCGAAGCCACGACATTAAAAGCCTCTTTTTGGATGGGCGTGGGCGTGGTGAACCCCAAATCGTCTAAGGCATTATATAATGGGTTGTTTAAATTTAGATCTCTGAAACTCACTGTGTTTGTGGTTTTATGGTTTGGTGGTGTTTGAAAATGAAGGATATATGTGTTTTGTTTTTATGAATGACATCTTAGAATCCTAATTTTTCAAGGTGCAAAGTTAATGCTAAAAAATTAACTTACACTAAATGCGATTCATGTATTTGAATGGTATATGACGCGTTATAGGTTTTATCTTTTTCTAACGCTACAATGCCTTCTTTTTCTTTTAAAATTTGACTACTGTTTTCAGAATCGGCCAAACCTTGCCAAGGCTCGATGCAAACAAAATTGGCATTTGGTTTTGCCCAAATTCCCAAGAATGGAAAATCCTCAAAATTAAAATCCAAAATAGCCCCATGTTTTTTGCTTTCGAGGGTGATTTTTCGTGATTTCAAATCCTTGAAAACCAAAGCATCTTTATCAAATAGATGAGCGGTCAAGTGGATGGTTTCTGGCGAATTAAAAACGGTTTCTGTTTTAGAAGTAAACAATCCTGTTTTGAGGTTTAGTAAATGCGTTTGTGATGTTTCGGGATGTTCAAATCGCAAATTATAATCGTCATAATTCTCATCAGGATATAGAGGGCATTTAAATGCAGGATGGCCGCCAACAGAAAAATAAATAGTTTTATCATCTCGGTTTTTAACGCTGTAAGTGATTTTAATTCGATTAACTATCAATTCGTATTTTACCGAAAACTCAAATTTAAAGGGATAAACCGCAAGTGTTTCTTCCGAATATAATAATGTAAATGTCAAATGGTTTGAACTTTTATCCGAAATTTCAAAAGCATCGCTATGTCTGGCAAATCCGTGTCTTGGTAAGTTGTAGGCGGTATGGTCATATAAAAAACGACCTTCTTTTAATTCACCAACAATAGGAAATAAATTTGGCGCATGGCCACTCCAAACATCAGGATTTCCATTCCACATAAATTCCAAGTTATTTTTCACAGCTGAAATTTTTTGTAATTCTGCACCAGTAGGATGAATGGATAGGGTCAAAAGCGTATTTTCTAGAGTAAACATGGTTTTGATATTTTTAACTAAAGTACAAAGTTCTTATTAAGTTTGTAGAATCTCATTAACTTTACTTCCGTAAAATTTAACCTTGAGAACACAGTACGTCTTTACCATAAAATCGCCAAATTTTAAACAACAACTTTTGTTGTGGAGCCAGCAATTTGAGGAAGTGGTTTGGTTGGATTCCAATAATCATCATCAAAAGTATAGTACTTACGATGTGGTTTTGGCTATTGATGCATTTTCCTGTATTTCAACTTGTTACACTGGCTCATTTAAACAATTAGAAGACTATCAAAATAAAACCAAAGACTGGATTTTTGGTTATCTCACTTACGATTTAAAAAATGACATAGAACCTCTTCAATCCAATCAATTTGATGGATTAAATTTTCCGGAACTCTTTTTTTTTCAGCCTAAAAAAATATTTTTGATTAAAGGTGACGAAGTGAAAATGTTGTATTTGAATGCGGTGGCTGATATGTTTGAATCTGATTTGAGTGCCATTCAACAAATCAAAGAAAAAGAAGAGGTCATTATTTCTGAAAAAATAAATATTAAATTACGATTGACCAAAGATCAATATTTGGAAAAAGTCAATACTATGTTGGCACATATTCATCGTGGTGATATTTATGAAGCTAATTTTTGTCAGGAATTTTTTGCCGAAAACACGCAGATTGATCCATTCCGAATTTATCAAAAACTTAATGCCATCTCCAAAGCGCCGTTTGCTGCATATTTTAAAAACCATCATTATTATGCGTTATCGGCATCACCCGAACGGTATTTAAAAAAAGAAAATCAAATTGTAATTTCACAACCTATAAAGGGAACCGCAAAACGATCAGCCGATAAAATTATAGATCAGGAATTGAAAAGTGAGCTCAAAAACAACGACAAAGAGCGCAGTGAAAACATCATGATTGTCGATTTGGTGCGCAATGATCTGTCGCATACAGCAAAAAAAGGAAGTGTGCATGTCGAAGAACTTTGTGAAGTTTATACCTTTGAGCAAGTGCATCAATTAATATCGACCATTACGTCTTTAGTTGAAAAAGAAACGTCGGCGGTTAGTATTTTAAAATCTACTTTTCCAATGGGCAGTATGACGGGCGCACCAAAAATTTCAGCAATGAAAATCATCGAAAATCTTGAAGAAACCAAGCGTGGACTATATTCCGGTGCTATTGGTTATTTTGATCCGAAAGGTAATTTTGATTTTAGCGTCGTTATTAGAAGTATCTTATACAACTCAAAAAACAACTATGTATCATATTCTGTTGGAAGCGCGATTACTGCCCAAAGCGATCCTTTAAAAGAATACGAAGAATGTTTTATTAAGGCAAAAGCGATGCAGAGCGTCTTGGAAAATGAGATCTAGAAATAAATATATGCGTATTTTAAAATCTAAAAAATGATACCGATTTTTGAACAACATCTTAATACACATTTAGATATTCTTAAGGATAGCAAGTTGCTGTTGGCTGTTTCTGGTGGTTTGGACAGTGTGGTTTTAGCGCATTTATGCCATAAATTAAAGTTGAATATGTCGTTGGC
>NZ_DATJCY010000174.1:0-4680 GCF_035577925.1 Gelidibacter sp.
ACCAGCACTGTCCGAGAAAAGAAACAACCTGCTTCGGCTTCGCTCAGCAACCGACCCGCAGATTTAGGATATTACTTAGGTTATCAAATAACAGAATCGTATTACAACAATTCGGATAACAAAAAACAAGCGATTAAAGAAATATTAGAAATGAAAAATGCAGAGAAATTTTTAGAAAAAAGTAAATACGACAAATAAAATACTGTAGGCAATAACGGCTATACAATTTAATACCAATTTATTTTGAAATTCAAAATAGTATTTAGATATTTGTCTAAATAACTAAATACATGAATTCTCTTTTCAAAGCATTAAATGATGAAACTCGAAGGCAAATTATAGAGCTATTAAAGGAAAAAGATATGAATGCTGGTGAAATTGCTGACAGATTTAGTATATCGAAACCGAGTATTTCACATCATTTGGACATTCTAAAAAGGGCAGACTTGATCACTGGAGAGAAAAAAGGACAATTTGTAGAATACTCTTTGAATACAAGTATTTTAGAAGATTTGCTTAACTGGATATTAACGTTAAAAAAATAAACTAATGAACCTAAAAAAAGAACTTCCGATTTTAGCAATCGTTTTATTGCCATTTATCTATTTAGGGTATGTATGGAATGAATTGCCAAGTAAAGTTCCAATGCATTGGAATATTAAAGGAGAAATTGATCGGTATGGAGATAAATCAGAATTGATAATAATTCCTTTTTTATTACCTCTACTCGTATATCTAATATTTTTAGTAGTTCCAAAAATTGACCCAAAGAACAAGTTAAACAAAATGGGGGGAAAGCTTCAAGCTATCAAGTTTTTACTAACTACATTGATGTCAATATTAGCATTGTTTATTATTTATACAGCAAAAAACCAGTCATTTACCAACCCAAATTATATTGTTATAATAATTGGAGTCTTATTCATAGTTATAGGAAATTATTTTAAAACGATAAAGCCAAATTACTTCATCGGAATAAGAACGCCTTGGACTTTAGAAAATGAAACCGTTTGGAAAAAGACACATAAATTAGGTGGAAAAATGTGGTTTATTGGTGGTATTTTGATTGTTATATTAAGTTTAATTTTAAACAAAAGCCTAAGTTTTACAATATTTATGATTATAACAGGTGTAATTACGATAATTCCTATTGCATATTCATATTTGATATATAGAAATGAAGTACAATAATTTTGCAGGTTAAAATAGAATGGGAAAAGAAGAAAATATAAAAATACACGAAACAGCATTTGTTACTTCAGCTTTTAGGGCTTTTGACGAAAATTTGAGTCAAGATATTTTTGCGAAATTATGGCAAAATCCAAAAACAGAACAATGGATTGCAGCGTATCTTAACAAAGTTTCATCAGAGGAAACTTATACGCATTGTCTAAGAAATAGATACTTTTTGGATAAAATAAAAGATTTGGTCCAAAACCAGGAGATTGAAGTGCTCATAAATTTTGGAAGTGGGTTTAGTATGTATCCTTTTCTGCTCAATGAAAATCTGATTAATATAGAAATTGATAAACCTGAAATAGTGGATTACAAAAAAGATAAAATCAAAAAATGGCAGAAGGAAAATATACTTCCAAAAAGGAACATTCACTTTATTGGCGTTGATTTTAGTGAAAATTATAAAAAAGATTTATTATCAAAAATTAATTCGATAACGGCTAATAAGTCGAGTTTTATACTTGTTGAGGGTGTTTTGTTTTTTTTAGATAAGGAAGAAACAGACAAGTTATTCGACTTTTTCAATATCCTTCAGAAAAGTGAAGATTATATTGGTAGTGCGTCATTTCAAGAAACCATAAAAGAAACTATTGCTTTTAAAAACTTATTGAACTTCTTCAATCAAAGTGTTTCAAAAACAAGTGCAAATGATTATCAAACGATTCCAGATGAATACTATAGTTCTAATAAAAATTATAGATTAATTGACCATCAAGATTATTTTAGTCTTTCAAAAAAATATGGAAATAGAATTAACCAAGATAAAGAGTTGATTTTAAATGAAAACTTCTATTTACTTAAAAAAAACTGACATAAAGTATTTAATGCTAACAGGTGCAACTGTTGCATAATCTTTATTTTAAAAAAAATGTTTTTAATAGCTGTATGAATTATACGACTTAACCAAATAAAAGAGCCAAACTGAATATCAATTTGGCTCTTTTATGTTGTGAGGAATTTTGTACTTGAAGGATTTTATTTGCGCAGAACTATAAGGATTTAAACCAATCTTGAAAGTAAGTGCCCAAACCAGGGGTTAATTTCTTTTCACCGCTAAGTGCACCTATTAAACTCATTATCCAGAGGACAAAAACACCTAGCGATGCAATCCATCCAAGAATTGGTACAAAGCTTAGCACTAAGCCCAAAAGGCCCAGTCCTAATACTTGGCGGATGTAAAATGAACCTAATTCATCTTTTGTGTTATTGTTCATTACTAAAGCAATAATCCACCCAATTAGAGTAAGGTGTGCAATTAGTGCAATACTTTTGCCGTCTTTAGAAGCGGCGTTCAGATCGTTTTCAAATTGGTTAGCGGCTTGCTTGGTGTCTTGGGCAAATTCATTTGCCGTTTGTTTTGCTTGTTCGCCTGCGCTATCCATCGACTTTTTTAAATCGTCGCCAAAATTCGTGTTCTCAGTCATTTTTAATGTAAGATTTTTAAAATTAGAATTTTAAAGGTAATAAAAACTTTTCATTTACCAATAGGGTTAAATGCCTGAATTTGAAATCTAGCTTTACATTGTTTTTGTCAGGATTTAACTTTGAAATGGTTATAGTTTTGACAGTGCCTTTATTTTATCAACGATAGTTTGTGCCAGTTTTTCCTTGCTTTCTATGGTCCAACCGGCAATATGTGGCGTTAACAAAACATTATCTGAGTGAATGAGATACTTGAAGGCCTCCGGCATTTCTGAAGTAAACAGATCTTCAAAGGACGATTTTTCATATTCCAAAACATCAAGTCCGGCACCAAGTATTTTCCCGGATTTTATGGCGGTGACCAAATCGTCGGTGACGACACTTTTGCCACGAGCCGTATTTATGAACCAAAATGGTTTTGTGAAGGCATTGATAAAGTCTAAGTTGATCATTTTCAATGTTAGCGGGGTTTGCGGCGTGTGCAGACTGACAACATCAACTTTTTCTTGAAATTCCTTAAGGGATACTTGTCTGGCATTGGCATCGCCTACATTGCTTTTTATGTCATAGCATAACACGTCAACATCAAAACCGCGCAGCTTCTTGGCAAATGATTTTCCCATATTGCCATAACCAATAATGCCCACCGTTCTGCCGTCCAATTCAATACCGCGATTGGCCTCACGAAGCCACTTTCCGGAACGGACTTCACGATCGGCTTTATTGAGTTTGTTGAATAGCGATAGGAGCATACCCAAGGCCTGTTCTCCAACAGCATTTCTGTTGCCTTCGGGTGCCGATAAAAGCTGTATCCCTTTTTTCTGAGCATAATCGACATCAATATTTTCTAAACCAGCGCCTAAACGCCCAATAAATTTGAGATGTTTGGCCGCATCAAGAAATTGTTGGTCTATACCAAAACGGCTTCTTATAATAATGCCGTCATAATTATGGATTTTGGCTTCAATTTCTGCTTTTGATGAGGTATAATCTTCATCGTTTTCAAAACCCATAGCTTGGAGTTGATCAATAAGTAAAGGATGGTTGGTATCGAGGTGAAGTATTTTCATAGCAATAGTTCTGCGCAGGCAGAGCTCTTATTTTTAAAGGTTGATAACGTCAAAATTAAGAAAAGCATTTTGATTTAGATATATTTAAAAGCTTAGAGTCTGTTTAATATTTTCCTCAAACCTAACAGTCCCGATAGCAATCGGGACTGTTAGGTTTAGTACCCGATTTTTGTTGATTCACCCTTTAGGGCTGGGGTAGAAAATCAAGAAAAATCCATTAAATATAATTTTTGTCGTATATCAAGTTTAAAACTATTAAAAACCTAAAACAATTTTAGCGACAATAAAATAGGTCAAAATTCCAAAAACATCATTACTGGTCGTAATAAAAGGCCCAGTGGCAACGGCGGCATCAATACCGCGACGGTCCAAAAATATAGGCATTGAAGTGCCAATAATAGCAGCCATCATAATAACTGTGACCAAAGCGAGGCAAATGGTCAAAGATTCGAGATAGGTGGTTTGAAATCCAAAATGGCTGATCATTAAAACGATAAAAGCAATGGCCAGTCCGTTGACCAATCCCAATAATAATTCTTTAAGTAAACGGCCCACAATATTGCTGTCAATCGTACCGTTGGCTAAACCTTTTACCACAATTGCCGACGATTGTACCCCAACATTTCCGGCTGTAGCTTGAACTAGTGGAATAAAAAGCATTAGTGTAGGAAATTGCATCATGGCATCACTAAATCCATTAATGATACTTGCAGCACCAATTCCGCCAAACATCCCGATAAGAAGCCAAGGTAAGCGCGCTCTTGTAAGTTGCCATATGCTGTCATCGGCTTCAACATCTCCTGTAATACCAGCTGCCAATTGGTAATCTTTATCGGCTTCTTCAATTAAAACGTCCACAATATCATCAATCGTAATACGACCTAATAAAACCATGTTGTCATCAACCACCGGGATGGCTTCCAAGTCATATTTGGCCATGATTTTGGCTACT
>NZ_DATJCY010000175.1:0-2869 GCF_035577925.1 Gelidibacter sp.
GCCATACATGTCTTTATGGCCTCTTGGTTCATACATTAGTGCAGTACGCAAATGATCGTAATTTTGTTTGCAATCCTGACGGTAAGCTAAAACCGAATCTCCTTTTAGCTGTGGAAATCCTTCCAATATAACCCGCAATGGCTCACCGCCGGTGTGCATATCTATGGTCTTAATTTGTAACCAATTTGTTGGAGCTGTAAAGTCCGTGTTTTTTAAAATTTTATTATACATTTTTAAAATTAAATAAGTTGTTGTAATATATTTTGGTGGTAAGTTTTTATAATGTTTTTGATCGTTATATTCACTTTATCATTAAGATTTATTTTTGCAGAACCAATTCAAAAGAAGAGTTTTTATATGATGCAATCATCAAAAAAGGGTGTGTTAAGAGAAATAAATATACATTCATTTTCTTTTAAAACCTAATAAGAAACAGTGATATATTCCTGAATTTTTTCTTGGGTTTTTTGTAATTAAACGTTGGTCTTCATGATGATAGCTGAGTTTTTTGTCTTTTGAGGTCATCCCATCCATTTTAAAAATAGAAATACTAGTAAAACATAAAAGCAATCCTTTGTCTTTTGTTTTTATTGAAAATTAGTCAGCTTGATGTTGCATTATTCTTTAACATACGTAGGTTGTAGATTTTAGTGAAATATTGATTTGAGATTCACTTTTCCATCGAAGTAATTTTGAGTAAGCTTGAAGTTGGAAAATCAACTAATTTAATAGGGTGAAACGACAAAAATAGATTAAGTTGATTTAATATGGAGGACTGTTAGTTTTCAGTCATCAAAAGTATTTTCATAAGATTGGAAGGTGTGTTTCCAGACAGATGTTTAAACTCACTTATCATGTGCATTTGATCAAAATAGCCATATTCCGCTGCAATTGCTGACCAATTAACTTTTGCATTTCGTTTTTTAAAGGACAAGGCGAGATTAAACCTTACAATGCAGTTGAGATGCTTAGGCGAAACGCCAACTTTATTGATAAAAAGTCGTTCCAAATTGCGGTTACTCATATTGGCTTGAAAAATAATCTGATCTAAATTTGATCTTCCATGGCTATTGACAATGTTTTCTACAATTTTCAATAAATTATTACTTTGGTGAACTTGATTTTTTTTTAAAAGATGGTTCAACAAATAAATATCTGCAAGCTGTCCCATTTCTTTTATATCCTTTGCATTGCACAGCAGTCTATAAAGCGTTTGTATGTCAGGTCCTAATAGTTCTATACCATCCATGATGTGATTTCTAATTTCTGAAACAGGAATTTCAAATATTCCATTCAAACCTATAGGATTAAACGCTATTTCAAAAAGCAAATAGCAGCCATTATAAGTCATTTCTCCATTATATTCGGAGCTTAGCCCTAAAACATTTATACAATTACATTTTTTTATGATTATTCCACTAATTGGATTTTGTAAATTGATCTGTTTGTCCTTAAAGAAAAAAACAATGGAAGTAAGATGACAGGCAAACCATGGCCTTTTAAAATCTATGCCGCCAGTATCAAAGTGTCTTAATGTATAGCTGGAAACGTATGCAGCCAATATAGGGTTTGGAGCTATACAATAGGTGGTTACCATAGCTTTTTAGACGGATTAAATTTTAAAATATCTTAAGAGATAATTCTGTTATGAAAGTACGATTTTAGATCATATTGTTGAGGTGATAAGGTGTTAAATCTCTGTTAATCATTGATTTATTTTTTTCAGATTTATCATGTAAATGAATAATTGCTCAAGTAGTTTGACAGGAAAGAAACTTAGATAGGTTGCACTTCTTTATTTTTTAAAATGATATGTTGGTTAGTGGAGAATTATTTGGGGGACGTTAATGATTGATTAAACTTGTCGTATTTCTACTATTTTTTCTACAAATCCCCTTTTAACTTTGATAAACTTTAAGCATAGACTCATGGCTTGAAATTTAATTTTATTCTTTAATCAATAATCTACAGAAATGATGAAAGATTCAAAACCCTATTCAGTTTCTACTAAATTTATCACAATGATTTTCTTTATTGTCCTACTGTTCGTTTTTACTCGATGCAATGACGACGACGATGATAGCGCGCATGTTCCAGTATTAGAAATTAAAACAATCACTTCAGGACTAGTGGGGGTCATGGGTGTTGAAACTGATGGCAACGGTAATATCTGGGTAACGGAAAGTGGTACCGATGTTCCAGATGCCAATAATGATACCCATAACAACAATGGTAAAGTTATTTTGATTACCCCAGATGGCCATAAGTATGATGCCATTGTTAATCTGGAATCGTATGCCAATGTACATTCTGGCGAATTGCAAGGAACCGTTCACATTTTACGAGAAGGTAAAATGATGTACGTTTTGTCCGGGGATCATTTGTACTTGGCTGATATATCTAACTTTAAGCCTGGTGATACTCCATTAGATGCTACGAATTTACCATCTGAAGATATTTTTTCGGTTATCTCTCAGTTGCCTTCTGAAAGCAATCCTGATCACGACTCCCATCCCTACAACCTTACGAAAGGACCAAATGGAGATCTTTACATTACAGATGCTGGTGCAAATGCTATTGTTCACCGTAAGGGTGTGAACGATTATTCCATTCTAGCTGAGTTCCCAGCTATCCCCAATCCTTTGTTTCCTGGTTTGGGCGGACCTACCGTTCAAGCTGTGCCCACTTCTATCCTATATGATGGAGATGCTTTTTTAGTGACTACCTTAACAGGATTTCCATTTCCCGCAGATGCAGCGGTTATTTATAAAGTTTCAATGTCTGGCGATGTATCTGTTCATCAAACGGGCTTTACCATGCTTGTGGATATCGTGGAAGGGGAGGGAGCTAATCATTTGGTGGCTCAACA
>NZ_DATJCY010000176.1:0-49230 GCF_035577925.1 Gelidibacter sp.
TGATGTTTTTATTTCTGAAATCAATTCCGATTTTTGGATCAACTTTTTATGTTGATTATCTATTTTACTTAATAACCAAGATGATGTGACACCTTCCATTGGCAATTCTCTTGCTGGATAAATATCCAACAAAAACACTTCGTCAAATTGCGATAAGCTTTTTGCAAAATCATCAACAAAATCGCGTGTTCTACTAAATAAATGGGGCTGAAATATAGCCAACACCTTTTTATTGGGATGCATTTCCCTAACGGCTTCATACACCGCATTAATTTCTCCCGGATGATGTGCGTAATCATCAATAAACACCAAATTATCCGTTTTAATTTGATACGTAAAACGTCTTTTAACACCTCTATAAGATGCTAATGCTCGGCTTAATTTTTCATGTGAAATACCATATTCCAATGCCATGGCCAAAGCCAATAATGCATTGAGCAAATTATGCCTGCCGGGAAGACTGAATTCAAAATCGCACAACAATTGGTTTGGCGTTTTCACATCAAAATGATAGGTGCCATTACTGATTTTAATATTCTGTGCTGAATAATCAGAATCATCTTCAATGCCGTAAGTGATGCCATCAATTGGCAAACCATTTCTGACAAACAGCTTTCCGTTTGGTTTTAATTTTTTAGTAAATTCAACAAATGCCTTTTGAAGTTCTTCAGCTTCGCCATAAATGTCAAGATGATCGGCTTCCATGGCGGTAAGTCCTGCCATATCTGGCGATAATGTTAGGAACGACCTATCAAACTCATCGGCTTCAACAACGGTTACTTCAGTGCCATTAAGGATAAAGTTAGAATTATAATTTTCGCTCACGCCACCCAAAAACGCTGTCATAGGAACATTGCATTGCTTCAATAAATGCCCTAAAATACTCGTCGTCGTGGTTTTGCCATGAGTACCGGCAACGGCCAAACAGAAGGTATCCTTGGTGATTTCACCAAGAATTGCCGAACGTTTTAAAACCTGAAAACCTTGTGATTTAAAATAATTAAACTCAGCATGATCCTTAGGAATTGCTGGCGTATAAACTATTAAAGTATTGTTGACATTGAGAAATTCAGATGGGATTTTATCCACCGAATCCTCAAAATGAACTTCAACACCCAACGCTTCCAAAGCATCTGTGATGTCTGTTTTGGTTTTATCATAACCGGCCACCAATTTTCCGTTGGCCACAAAATAGCGCGCAATTGCACTCATTCCGATGCCTCCGATGCCAATAAAATAAACGTTATGTATTGTTTTTAGGTTCATGGTTTCTTATCTGTTGACTGTTTAAGGAAATTCTTTATTCTTTATTCTTTATTCTTTATTCTTTATCAACAACTTCTCAACCTCATCTACGATATCTTTTGTTGCATTTACAAGTGCTAATTTCTTGATATTTTCACTTAATTTCTTTTGTTTTTCTGAAGACAAGACGAGTTGCGAAAACTGGTTTTCAAAATCGACATCCAAATCCGATTCTTTAATCAATAATGCCGCTTCTTTATCAACAATAGCCATGGCATTTTTAGTTTGATGATCTTCGGCAACATTTGGCGATGGAATGAAAATCACTGGTTTTCCTACAACACACAACTCTGAAACCGAACTTGCGCCTGCTCTCGAAATAATAAAATCGGCAGCAGCATAAGCCAAGTCCATCGTATTTAAAAAAGCATGCACCTGAATGTTTTCGTAAGAATTATACTTTTTATAAGTGTCATAATACAATTTGCCACATTGCCAGATGACTTGAACGTTTTGAATTTGGAAAAACTCAAGTTCCTTTTCAATCAATTCATTAATACGTCTAGCTCCCAAACTTCCTCCTAAAACCAATAAAGTCCGTTTGCCATGGTTCAGTTTAAAAGCATCTTTCCCTTCAATAATTTTACTATCTATCTGCAATAAATCCTGACGAATAGGATTTCCAGTTATAATCAGTTTTTCTTTTGGAAAAAAACGCTCTAATCCATCGTAGGCCACACATATCTTATCGGCCTTTTTACCCAATAATTTGTTGGTGATGCCCGGATACGAATTTTGTTCCTGAATTAAGGTCGGAATACCCTTTGACGCCGCAACTTGCAACAAAGGACCACTTGCAAAACCTCCTGTACCAATAGCTATATCAGGCTTAAATGTTTTTACAATCTTTCTGGCTTTAAGCAAGCTCACGACCAACTTGGCGGGAAAGGCAAGATTTTTGAGAGTCAGTTCACGTTGAATCCCTGTAATCCACAAGCCTTCAATGGCATATCCTGCTTGTGGCACTTTTTCCATTTCCATACGGTCCAAAGCACCTACAAAAAGAAACTCTGCATCCGGAAAACGCAATTTAAGCTCATTGGCAATAGCTATGGCAGGATAAATATGACCGCCAGTACCACCACCCGAAAGAATAATTTTATATGTTTCTTTTTTTGCCATTATATTTCTAAAACTCCTACAGTTCTTATTTAAACCAATAATCTCGTGCGCTCGTCGTTTTATCTGTTATCTAAAGTCTATATTCTATGCTCTATTGTCTTATTTAGATCGTTTCACTCAATATTTCCAACGGATTATCTAATGCTTCTTCTTGCTGTTTCAACTCTTCTCTTTTAGCACTCACACTCAATATCATTCCGAGCGCCAGGCAAGTCATCCAAATGGAAGTACCACCACTACTCACCAGCGGCAAGGTTTGACCCGTTACCGGAAACAACTCCACTGCAACTGCCATATTAATCAATGCCTGAAATACGATAGGCAGACCTACGCCTAGTACCACCAATTTCCCAAAAATGGTATCTGATTTTTGCGCAATGATCACAATCCTGAAAAGCATCCAACAATACACTGTTAAAATAACCAATCCGCCAGCTAATCCATATTCTTCAACGATAATCGCAAAAATAAAATCGGAGGACGATTGTGGCAAAAAGTTTTTCTGAACACTTTTACCCGGTCCCAACCCAATATATCCACCAGTTGCAATAGCAATTTTGGCTTTCTCTATCTGATAGTCTGCTTCGGTATCTTCGCCATTGGCAAAGTTCTCAACACGGCTCATCCACGTATCCACACGGTTGGGCATCAATTCAGGAAATGCTTTTGCGGTAAGCACAAATAACGACAACACCAAAATCCCCGTACCAACAATTACCATAAGATATCGGAAAGGATAACCGCCAATAAACGTCAACACCATAACCATCACAAACATGATAGCTGCCGTTGAAAAGTTGGCTGGCAGAATTAATATCAACACCAAAAAAACCGGTAGCCATAATGGCAAAATCGTTTCTTTAAAGGTAATATCCCGATCCTGTATTTTTGATAGGTACCGAGCTACATAAACCATCAGCACAACAAATGCAAAAGTTGACGTTTGAAACGACATCCCGATAATGGGTATTTGAATCCATCGGCTGGCATTGGCACCTTCAATGGTAGTACCTTGATACATGGTCAAAACCAATAATATCAACACAATGGGCAACATCACCAGCGACAAACCCTTAAAATACCGATAGGGAATACGGTGCACGCCATACATAATAGTAAACCCCAAAAATAAGTGCATAAAATGTTTAACAAAAAAGGAAAATGTACTTCCAGATCCGGCACTATAGGCAAGATTACTAGAAGAACTATACACCGGAAGGAATGAGAAAATTGCCAACAACGCGACAATGGCCCAAACCAAGCGATCTCCTTTTATATTATTAATGATATTTTGCACTTTTACTTTGTTTTATAAATTTCTAACGGCATTTTTAAATTGACGTCCTCTATCTTCATAGTTTTCAAACAAATCAAAACTTGCACATGCTGGAGACAATAACACGGAATCACCAGTTTCCGCCAATTTGTAAGCCATCTTCACAGCTTCAGTCATGTATTGCGTTTCAACAATAACATCGACCATTTTTCCAAACGTATTTAAAAGTTTTTCGTTGTCAACACCAAGACAAATAATGGCTTTTACCTTCTCATTGATAAAAGGAAATAACTCTTTATAATCGTTTCCTTTATCTACGCCACCAACAATCCAAATAGTTGGCGCGTCCATACTTTCTAATGCAAAATAAGTAGCATTTACATTGGTTGCTTTAGAATCGTTAATGTAACGCACCTTATTAATTCTTAAAACTTCTTCCAAACGATGTTCAACACCTTGAAAATTCTCTAAACTTTCACGAATGGTCTGTTTTCTTATTTTTAGTAAATGTGCCACAGTTGATGCAGCCATTTGATTCTTAATATTGTGTTTACCCTCTAAGGTTAAGCTATTTGTTGACATAATAATTTGATTGTTATCTATCGTTATTTTAATTTCATTTTTGTCTAAATACGCGCCATTTTCGATGATTTTTGTTAATGAAAACGGCAGTAATGTGGATTGAATTTGATGCGATCCGAGCCAACTGACAATCACCTCATCATCAGCATCATAAATCAGGTAATCGTCTTTTGTTTGATTCTTGATGATCCTAAATTTCGAATCGATATAATTTTCAAACTTATCATCATAACGGTCCAAATGATCAGGTGTGATATTCAGCAAAACAGCAACATGCGGCTTAAAATCCATACTATCATCCAACTGGAAGCTGCTAATTTCCAGCACATAATTTGGATAATCATGCTCTAAAATCTGTTGCGCAAAACTTTTACCGATGTTTCCTGACAAACCAACTTCCAATTCCTGTTTTAAAATATGGTGGATTAGAGTTGCCGTTGTCGTTTTCCCATTGGTCCCCGTGACACCAACAATCATTGCATTGGTAAATTTTGATGCAAATTCAATTTCCGAAACCACCGGAATACCTTGCGCTCGTATTTGTTTTACCAAAGCTACTTTATCTGGAATCCCAGGGCTTTTCATCACGATATCGGCATCCAAAATCTTAGATTCGGTATGCTGTCCATCTTCAAATTCAATAGCATTATGTATAAGAACTTCTTTATAATTTTCTTTAATTTTCCCTTTATCCGAAAGGAACACGTCGTAACCTTTTGACTTTGCTAAAAGCGCGGTGCCAACGCCACTTTCTCCTCCTCCCAATATGACTAATCTCGTTTTTGCCACGAATGATTCAATTTATTTTTAGACCTACAAGGCTCTTAAAACCCTACAGGTTAATTTATTATCTAATTTTCAACGTCACGATCGATACAATAGCTAACAAAATCCCGATAATCCAAAAGCGTGTTACAATTTTACTTTCGTGATATCCTGATTTTTGATAATGATGATGCAATGGTGACATTTTAAAAATACGACGCCCTTCGCCATATTTCTTTTTGGTGTATTTAAACCAACCTACTTGCATTACCACCGATAAATTTTCAGCTAAAAAAATACCGCACAATACCGGAATCAGCCATTCTTTTCTTACAGCAATGGCAATAACCGCGATAATTCCGCCAATGGTCAAACTTCCTGTATCACCCATAAACACCTGTGCGGGATAGGCATTGTACCATAAAAACCCAATTAACGCTCCAACAAAAGCCGCGATATAAATAGTAATTTCCTCTACACGTGGGATATACATAATATTCAGATATTCAGAAAAAATGATGTTTCCAGACACCCATGTAAAAATGCCCAAGGTGAGTACAATTATTGCAGATGTTCCTGCCGCCAATCCATCAATACCATCAGTCAAATTTGCACCATTGGACACTGCGGTGATAATAAATATGCTGACCAAAATAAAAATGACCCAAGCATACTTTTCCAAATCTGGACTGATCCACGTTACCAAATGCGCATAATCAAACTCATTTTCCTTAACAAACGGAATGGTTGTTTTGGTTGATTTTTCCTCTGCCTTAAACAATTGGGATGGCAATCCATTAGGATTTGCTGCCAAAATTTGACGCTGCTCCACAGTTGGCAACTTTTCCCTGATGGTCACATTGGGATTAAAATACAAAGTGGCACCAACAATAATTCCCAATCCTACTTGCCCTAACACCTTAAACCGACCTTTTAAACCATCTTTATCTCTTTTGAATTTTTTGATATAATCATCTAAAAAACCAATGGCACCCATCCAAACAGTGGTAATGACTAAAAGAATGATATAGATATTGTCAATTTTTGCAAACAAAAGCACCGGAATCAACGTCGCAATAATGATAATAATACCACCCATTGTTGGAGTCCCAGCTTTTTCATTCTGACCTTCCAATCCTAAATCCCGGATGGTTTCGCCAACCTGTTGTTTTTGCAAAAACCTAATAATGCGCTTACCATATATGGTTGAAATAAGCAACGATGTGATAATTGCCATGGCCGCTCTAAAGGAGATGAATCCAAAGAGCAAGGACCCCGGGAAATCAAAATGTTGTTTTAAATATTCAAATAGGTAGTAGAGCATCTGTTATTGGTTTCTTGTTTTGGGTTTAAGGTTTCTAGTTATTCGTTGTCTGTCTTCTATTTCATAAAAACAGGTTTATCATTCCTATTTTCCGAGTTGTTTTAAAATTTCTTGCACTATCTTATAATCGTCAAAATCAGTTCGAACACCTTTTATTTCCTGATAGGTTTCATGGCCTTTTCCAGCAATCAGAATAATGTCTTTGGATTGCGCCATTTGACAAGCGGCTTTAATGGCTTGTTTTCTATCCGTTATGGAAATCGTTTTCTTATAATTTTGAGGTTCAACGCCTTTTTCAATATCTTCGATAATCGCTTCTGGAACCTCACTTCTTGGATTGTCGCTAGTAAAAATGACTTTAGTGCTTAAAGCCGATGCGATATGTCCCATTTCAGGGCGTTTGGTTTTATCCCTATCGCCACCACAGCCAACCACCGTGATCAATTCTTCATTTTTGGTCCGGATACTATTAATGGTTTCCAACACATTTTGCAAGGCATCGGGCGTATGTGCATAATCAACAATAGCAGTAATGTTCGAATCCGAAATCAAATACTGAAACCTTCCGGAAACACTTTCCAACTCGCTTATCAGTCTTAAATTCTCAACTTTTTCAAGCCCTAACAATTCCGAAGCGGCGTAAATGGCCAAAATATTATACGCATTAAAGTTTCCTATTAACCGTGTCCAAACTTCGTTATCATTGATTTTAAGCAGCAAACCACTCATTTGATTTTCTAAAATCTGAGCTCTATAATCGGCGTAGGTTTTTAAAGCATAGGTGTATTTTTTTGCTTTGGTGTTTTGCAACATGACCAAACCATTTTTGTCGTCAATATTGACCAATGCAAAAGCATTTTTTGGCAAGTTGTCAAAAAAAGACTTTTTTACATCTCTATATTCAGCAAATGAGCTATGATAATCTAAATGATCGTGAGAGAGATTTGTGAAAATCCCACCTTCAAAAAGCAATCCTTCCGTTCTGTTTTGATGAATGCCATGCGAACTGACTTCCATAAAACAAAACTCAACGCCTGCATCGCTCATCAATCCCAAATATCTGTTAATCGTCAACGAATCGGGTGTGGTATGCGTGGCCGGATATTCTGTAACATCCACCATAATTTTGACAGTCGATAACAAACCTACTTTATAGCCCGCCTTTTTAAACATGTGGTACAACAAAGTGGCAACCGTGGTTTTCCCATTGGTACCGGTAACACCCACCAATTTTAAATTATGCGATGGATTATCATAAAAATTGGCTGCCATAAACGCCAATGCTCTACTGGCACTTTCAACTTCTATATAAGTTACGCCCGAATGGAAAATTTCTGGCAGATTTTCGCAAACAACTGCAATGGCACCTTTTTCAATAGCCAAATCGATGTATTGATGACCATCGGTCAAACTGCCTTTTACAGCTACAAAAACATCATTTTGACCAACATTTCGAGAATCAAAATGAATGGCATTTACCGACAAACTTGTGCTACCAACAACAGCGTTAATGGTAACCTTATATAATATGTCTTTTAATTGTACCATTAGATTTTTAAATAAACTTCTTGATTGCGATTTATTTTGCTGCCTTTTTCGATAGACTGCGTTTTGACCACTCCAACCCCACCAATTTTCACCACTAGTCCCATATTTTCCAAAAGTGCCAAAGCATCCATCGTAGGCATCCCTCTGACATCGGGCATGATCGTTTTATAAGCTTGAGCAACTTCATAGTACTTCTCAAAGCTTTTATCAATAGCTAAATTTTCAACTTCTAAAGTTTCGACCTCATCATAAATTGGCGTATCGGTAAATATTTTTTGTGCAATTTTCTTAAAAACCGGTCCAGATACATCGGCACCATAATATCCCACACTTTTATCGGGTTCATGAATAACTACAATACACGAATATTTTGGATTATCTGCAGGAAAAAAGCCTGCAAACGATGAGATATAACTCAACTTATCCTTTTGCGCATAATCTTTCTGACAGGTGCCTGTTTTTCCGGCCATAGAGAAATTTGGTGAATACAATTTTTTTCCGGTACCGTGTTCTACCACATTTTCCAACATTTTTTTAACCTTATCAACCGTTTCCTGAGAACAAATTTTCGGATTGATCACTTCTTTTTTGAAGGGCACAATGGTTTTATCAAACTCGCGCACTTCACGCAAAAACTGAGGTTTTACCATTTCGCCATTATTGGCAATCGCATTATAAAATGTCAAGGTTTGCAGTGGTGTAAATGACACGCCATAACCATAAGCCATCCATTGCAAGGCTATTCCGCTCCAACGCCCGTTTTTAATTCTTGGATCGGGAATAATGGGATCGGGCTCACCCACAATCGCCAAATCCAGACTCTCATTCAAATTCATGGCGTACAACCGATCAATGAATTTACTTGGCTGATTTTTGTAAGCTTTGTCAATAGCCGCAACAATGGCTGTGTTTGAGGACACCTCAATAGCCTTTGCCAAACTGATCTCGCCATAACCCCCATGCTTGGAATCCCTTACTTTTTTGCCATGATAGGTTAGGATTCCGTTTTTAGTATCTACCACATCACTAGTATCCACAACCTTATCTTCCAAAGCTGCCGTTATGGCCATAATTTTAAAGGTAGAACCCGGTTCATGACTCTCCCCAACGGCATAGTTGAGCCGCTCATAATATTGTCCATTAGAATTTCTTCCAAGATTGGAAATTGCTCTGATTTCGCCCGTTTTGGTTTCCATCACTACAACAGTACCATGATCGGCTTTATACTTTTCAAGCTGCTCTAACAAAGCATGATGGGCAATATCCTGGATATTTACGTCAATAGTGGTATAGACATCATAGCCGTCTTTTGGCTCAATTTCATTATAATCAGTTATGGGTTTCCATTGCCCTTTACCAATTTTCTGTTTCATCCGATGTCCATCAGTTCCCCTTAAGTACATTTCACCAAAAGCGCCATCAATCCCTGCTCTAACATAATGCCCATCTTTATCAATCCGCTCATAGCCAATAGATCGCTGCGCAATACCTCCCATAGGATGTTCACGTTTTGTAGTTTGCTCAACAATAAGCCCTCCCCTAAAAGCACCAAGATTCAATAAAGGAAAATTCCGAAGACGCGTATAATCGGTGTAATTGATGTTTCGGGCCAACAAAAAATACCTGTTTTTATTAGCTCTTGCCTTGCGCAATTCCTTTTGATAATAACCTGATGATTTTCCTGAATACTTCGACAAAGAATCACTCAAAGCTTTTAAATGCGCTTCAAAAACCTTATTGGTAGGCGTTACGGCATCAATCCTGATATCATATTTTGGTATGGAGGTTGCCAACAAGCTTCCATCGGAGGCATAAAGATTACCACGATTGGCAGGAATAGTCACATTTTTCACCGTTCGACTTTCAGCCAATTCGGAATACTTATCACCATGCACCAGTTGAATGGTGAGCAACTTGAACACCACGGCTATAGCGAAGACAATCATTATGCCGGCAACAAAATACAATCGTTTTAATATGTGTTTTTCAGTGACTACCACGTAATTTTATTGTGATTTAACTTTAATTTTTTTAGGTGGATTGGGCGAAGGAACAATATCCTTTTCCGCCATTTTTTGAACAATCCCTGACTCCATTTTAAGCTGCATCAATTTTGACCTTCCATCTACAAAAGCCGAACGCCATTCTTTAACTTCATTATTCAATCGCGCAATATCATGTACTTTCTGATCGGCGTTATGAGAACTGGCAATCATAACAATCGCTAAAACAGAAATAAAAATAATGACCCTCCAATTTTTAAAGGAATCATCACTGACCAAAAACTTACCTCTTAATATGTGATAAATATTGCTTTTCATAGTTTCAACTGCCCTTCGGACATCTTCCCAAAAGGAAGAGCTTTTTTTACTTTAACCTAAATCAGTTTCTGCGAAGGCAGAAATTTCGCTTAGTTTAATTTGGTTTTTTTTAAAGACCTACAAGGTTTTTGAAACCTTGCAGGTTGACCGCCTCCTTAGAAGGGAGGCATTCAAACGGCAAACCACTTTATATTTTTTCCGCAATGCGAAGTTTTGCACTCCGCGCCCTGCTATTTTCTTTTATCTCCTCTTTAGATGGCACAATCAAACCGCCTACCTTTTTCATTGGCACTTCAAAATTCCCGTACATATCACGCTCCGGCTCACCTTCAAATAGGCCATTTTTTATAAATCGCTTTACCAATCGATCTTCTAGCGAATGGTAAGAGATACAACTCAATCGACCACCAACTTTTAACACCTCTGGCGTTTGGAGCAACAACTCCTTTAAAGCCTCAATCTCTTGGTTCACCTCAATCCGAATAGCCTGATAAATTTGCGCCAATACTTTATGTTCGTTTTTATGCTTCACAAATTTCTTCAAAACCGACTTGAGGTGCTCACTGGATTTTATTTCATTTACAGCGCGCTCTTCCACAATCACCCTTGCCATTGCCGGCGCTTGGCGTAACTCTCCATATTGAAACAGAACATCCCGAATTTTTTCTTCCTCATATTTATTGATGACATGAAATGCCGACAACGCACTGTCCTGATTCATTCGCATATCTAAATCGGCCTCAAAACGTGTTGAAAAACCACGTTCCGCAACATCAAACTGATGGGAAGACACTCCAAAATCGGCCAAGATCCCATCCACTTCCTTCGCCCCATAAAAACGTAAAAAACGCTTTACATACCTAAAATTTTCATTGATCAACTTAAATCGCGGGTCGTCAATAGCGTTTAAAAGCGCATCTTTATCCTGATCAAAAGCAAACAACTTACCGTCAGGACCTAAACGCTTCAGAATCTCACGACTGTGACCACCACCACCAAATGTCACATCTACATAAACGCCGTTAGGCTTAATATTTAAGCCATCAACCGTTTCGGTAAGCAACACCGGATTATGATATTCCATCTGTATCGTCATCATTTCCCATAACTTCTTCAGCCAATTCTGCAAAATCGCCAGCCGCGTCGTCTATGGCTTGTTCGTATTTATCTTTATCCCAAATCTCAATAATGTTTATCGCCGAAGACACTACGATATCTTTAGAAATCCCCGAAAACACCATTAAGTCCTTCGGCACCAACAATCGGCCCGCACTATCTATCTCCACAACCTTCACTCCAGCGGTAAACCTTCTGATAAAGTCGTTGTTTTTCTTTTTAAAGCGATTAAGTTTGTTCATTTTTTGCATCAAAGCCTCCCATTCGGCCATTGGATACAACTCTAAACAGGATTGAAAAACCGCTCTTTTTAAAACAAATCCATTTTGAAGTGACGGCAACAACTGTTTTTTGATCGCAGAAGGCATCATGAGCCTACCTTTTGCATCAACCTTACATTCGTATGTACCTATTAATGAGTTCAATTGAATCTGTTTTTCTATCTAACGACTAAGTATCAAATATATTGAAAATATTACCACCTTTTACCACAATTTACCACTTTTGTTGATAAGTTTATATATTTAAGCGCTATTTTTGCCGAATCAAGAAAATAAACATTAAACAAACAACTGTATTTCAGATGATTATAAAATTGATATCTACCCCACTTATCATCTACAACACTGTTAGCAAAACTATTATTTGGAAGAATCTTGAAAATGAAATAAAATTTCATTGAAATAACTATATTTGTTTTTCATGAATAACTACTAGCCATTAAATGATACACCTTTTAAAAAAAGAAAAAAATTACAGTTATATTGAAGTCGGCGAAGGTAAACCAATCATAATCCTACATGGATTAATGGGTGGATTGAGTAATTTTGATGCAGTGGTTGACTATTTTGGAGTTAGAGGCTACAAGGTTATCATTCCTGAATTGCCCATATACACCATGTCTTTGTTAAAAACCAACGTCAAAAGTTTTGCAAAATATCTTCATGACTTTATCATTTATAAAAACCTAGACGACGTTATTTTATTAGGAAATTCGTTAGGCGGGCATATTGCACTTTACCATACCAAACTATATCCAGACAAAGTAAAAGCACTTATCATTACCGGCAGTTCTGGTCTTTATGAAAGTGCGATGGGCAGTGGCTACACCAAGCGCGGTGATTATGAAGTTATCAAAAAAAAGGCACAGGATGTTTTTTATGATCCGGATGTTGCCACCAAGGAAATTGTAGATGAAGTTTATGAAACGGTGAACGACCGCAATAAATTAATCAAAACATTAGCCATTGCAAAAAGTGCGATCAGACATAACATGTCAAAGGATCTGCCCAACATGAATCTGCCCGTATGCATAATTTGGGGCAAAAATGATATTGTAACACCACCAGAAGTCGCTGAAGAATTTCAACAACTTTTACCAGATGCCGAATTGCATTGGATTGACAAATGTGGCCACGCCGCTATGATGGAGCATCCAGATGAGTTTAATGCGATACTTGCAGAGTGGCTTAAGAAAAGAAAACTCTGAGAACTTTAATCCCAATAGTTAATGGGAGATGCCGAAATTGAAGATTAAAATTTCCATACTATAAATTCTAAATTCCGATCCATTGGATTTGGAACAATTTCTGATAATATGATCATCAAAACTGCCGAATTTTTAATGAGCAACTCTGACGTGAGCAAGTGTCCTAAGGATGTTTTGCCGGAATATGCATTTATTGGCAGAAGTAACGTTGGCAAATCGTCCTTGATCAATATGCTGACCAATCATAAAAACTTGGCAAAAACATCAGGAAGACCCGGAAAAACCCAACTCATCAATCACTTTTTAATTAACAAAAATTGGTTTTTGGTGGATTTGCCTGGCTATGGATATGCACGTGTTTCAAAAACATCAAAACGACAATTTCAAAAATTCATTACCAATTATTTTGAGCAAAGACAACAATTGGTCTTGGCATTTGTATTAGTTGATATTCGTCATGAAGCTCAAAAAATCGATTTGGAATTCATGCAATATATGGGCGAAAACAGAATTCCTTTTTCCATTATATTCACTAAAGCCGATAAATTAAAACCAAAAGCCATTGAACGCCATGTAGAAGCTTACATGCAGGAACTCCTCAAAACTTGGGAAGAAACGCCAAGCTATTTTATTACCTCTTCCTCATCATTTATTGGCAGGGACGAGGTTCTCGCAAAGATTGATGCGACCAATGATGAAATGAACGCCTTGCGCAAATCATAAATTCACAAAACAACTAATTCCAAATAAAAAAAGCTCCAAAATTCAAGTGAATCATGGAGCTTTTTACACTTTATATATACAATTAATCTAAACTTTTAACTAGTTTTTTAATATCATTATTACCTTTCAAATCATTTAATACATTGATTGCCTCTTCCACATAAACATCACGGCTTAGTGCTTTATGCCAACGGTCGCGTTTTTCCTTCAAAACACTATCAGCCTCCATTAAATCAACTTCATAAGGCAATGATTTAAAAGTCAAGTTGGTTTTATAATCGGCTAATTTATCAAATTCCTTGGCCTCTTCTTCATTCTGTTTTAAGTTGGCTTTATAGGTATTGTACTTAAGCGAATACAGTTCTTTATCCCTTAGTTTTTTAACCCATTTGGCATTCTGGTCAATAAGTTTTAATTGATCATTTTTCGCTATACGCGCATAGCTGTTTTCAACTGCCTTTTTAAAGCCTGTATGATTTTCCCAAACGGTATAGTTAGCAGCATCAATTTTATCATAAGCCAACGGATTGTCTTGATTTTTTTCGCCTAAAGCAATATAACTATATCTATCCGGCACAACAATATCACTTTTCACACCTTCTAATTGTGTAGAGCCACCATCAATTCTGTAATACTTCTGAATGGTATATTTTAGAGCACCCAAATCGCCAAGCGTATTGTTTTTTACCAAACGGTTCAAATCAAAAAGCGTTTGCACGGTTCCCTTTCCAAAAGTTTGTTCGCTACCAATTACCAAAGCACGTTTGTAATCTTGCATAGCAGCGGCTAAAATCTCGGAAGCAGATGCCGAATTTTCATTCACCAAAACGACTAACGGTCCATCCCAAGTAACTGATTTATCTTTGTCTCTTAAAACCTCTTTTTGTCCACCTGTAGTTTTAACCTGTACAATTGGACCTTCTTTAATAAACAATCCTGCCATGTCAATTACGGTCTGCAAGGATCCGCCACCATTGTTTCTAAGATCCAAAACCAAACCTTCAATGCCTTCTTTCTTTAGACGTTCTATTTCGAGCTTAACATCGGTAGCCGCATTTCTTTTATTATAATCATTCATATTGACATAAAAACCTGGAAGATTAATAACTCCAAATTTTCTGTCGTTTTTGATCACCGTCGATGATTTGGCGTAAGTTTCTTCCAACTCCACAACATCTCTGGCAATGGACAGATCTTCAATAGTTCCATCTACTTTTTTGATGGTCAGAACAACTTTTGTTCCTTTTGGACCTTTAATCAATTTCACCGCATCGTCCAAGCGCATGCCTACAATACTAACTGCTGGTTCACCATCTTCTTGCTGTACTTTTAAGATTTGATCGCCTGCCTCCAACTTATTTTGTTTCCAAGCGGGACCGCCGCTAATAATTTCAACAATCGTTACAACATCCATCTTTTTCTGAAGTCTGGCTCCAATCCCTTCAAATTTTCCGGACATGGCTACATCAAAACGCTCCTTATCTTCCGGTGCATAATAAAACGTATGCGGATCAAAATCGGCAACAATGGCATTCATATAAACGGCAAACCAATCTTCGCGATTACGCTCATTAATATAAGCATACAGCTCATTTAAAGAATTTAATGTACTGGTGCGGGATTCTGCTTCCAACTCTGACAACGGTTTTTTCTCTTTGGTTTCTTTTGGAATATCGGCAACTCTGGCTGGAGGAACTTCATTACCCAATCCGTCCACATCAATATGGGTCATATCCTCAACTTTTTTCTTTGCAGAAAACGTATTTTCCTGTTGCGAAATCAAATCGTCATAATTGGCTATGGTCGAAAACTTAAGTTGTATTCTCCAACGTTCAAGCATTTCCTTTTTTGAATTGACGTACGGCAATTTTTTATATTCCGTATTGATTTCTTCATCTATAGAGTAATCAAAAGGTTTGGCAAGCACATCTTTATAAATGACCTGGGATTCTTCAATGCGTTGAAGCAATCGCTGATGGGTCAAATTAAAAAACGATAAATCGCGAGCTTTTAACTGATCGTCTATTTTGTCCCTATAGGCTTCAAACTCTTTAATATCAGACGCATAAAAATAACGCTTAAACGGATCGAGCTGATCCAAATAAGCATCAAAAACCCGTGCTGAAAATTCGTCATTCAATTCCTTCGGACTGTAATGGGCTTCTTCAAGCACATAAATAATCGTTTCGATCAATAATCTGTCCTTATCCGGATCTTCAAAAGTTTTGGTCGTAAAGCTACACGACGCAAATGCTAACATCAACGCTAGCAATAAAACCTTGTAATTCCTTTTCATGATATCTTTCATAGTATTTAGTGGCATTTTTTTGAGTCTCAACAAAATGAGGTCCTCAATTATTTTTCACTAAAGTAAAAGAAATAATCATGCCAATAAAACCATTGCCTACTAATTTTTTGTTAAACCAGCTAGAATAGAGATTTAACGTCTATTTTATGTATTTTAGCAGACTTAAATAAGTTTTAAGAATGAACAAAAGACCACTGATTTTAGTGACCAATGATGATGGGATAACTGCGCCCGGATTGAGAACCCTGATTGAGGTCATGAAAACTATTGGCGATGTTGTTGTTGTAGCTCCTGATAGTCCACAAAGTGCCATGGGCCATGCCATTACTGTCAATTCGACACTTTATGTGGAAGAAGTACAGATCGATCCCGACGGATCTATTGAATATAGTTGTTCTGGCACCCCGGCAGATTGTGTGAAACTGGCCGTTAAACAAGTTTTAAAAAGACGCCCAGACCTTTGTGTATCCGGCATTAATCACGGCTCTAATTCATCCATCAATATTATTTACTCGGGCACGATGAGTGCCGCTATTGAAGCTGGCATTGAAGGCATTCCTGCTATTGGATTTTCATTATGCGATTATAAATGGAGCGCCAACTTTGAAGCCTGTAAAGATTTTGTAAAAACAATTACTAAAAATGTGCTTCAACATGGCTTACCCAAAGGTGTCGTCCTAAACGTCAATATCCCAAATTTGCCAAAAAACGATATTAAAGGCATTAAAATATGCCGTCAGGCAAAAGCCAATTGGGAAGAGGAATTTGATAAACGGACCAATCCAAATGGTCGGGATTATTACTGGTTAGCTGGCAAATTTGTAAATCTGGACCAAGGTGACGATACCGATATATGGGCTTTAGAAAACGGCTATGTAGCCGTGGTACCGGCACAATTTGACTTGACCGCACACCACTTTATAGACAACCTTAAAACTTGGAATTTGAATGATTAAAAAAGAATTGTTTATTGGCTTTTTAGTAGGGCTAATAGCCAACAGCATCGGCTTTATTATGGCTACGTTTATTTTCGGAAATGGCGAAAGTATTCCTGTAGTATTTAGACAATCTTTAGCACAAGGGTTTTTCAATAAACTTGTAAGTATTGGCGCGCTACTTAATCTTGTTGCATTTTTCCTATTTATCAAACAAAAACGCGATTATCGTGCACGGGGCGTTATTTTTGCCACCATTGTAGTGACAATCGCCACATATATTTTTACTTACAGATAATGATATGAGGTGACATTCAATCTGCTGTTTAATTAAAACCTCGCAATCCACACCTTATGAAATATTATATCATTGCTGGCGAAGCCTCCGGAGATCTACATGGTGCAAACCTTATGAAGGCATTGCAAAAAGAAGATGTGCACGCAGAATTCAGATTTTGGGGCGGTGATTTAATGCATAAAGTTGCCCCCACACTCGTAAAACATTATCGTGATCTGGCTTTTATGGGTTTTTTGGAAGTGGTCATGAATATAAAAACGATCACAAAAAACCTTTCCTTTTGTAAAACCGATATCGAAACCTTTAAGCCGGATGTTATTATTTTTATTGACTATCCCGGATTTAATTTGCGCATTGCCAAATGGGCGAAAGCAAAAGGCTACAAAACCCATTATTATATTTCGCCACAAATTTGGGCTTGGAAAGAAAACAGAATCCACGCCATTAAACGCGATGTTGACAAAATGTATGTCATTTTGCCTTTCGAAAAATCATTTTATGAAGATAAACATCAGTATCCTGTAGAATTTGTTGGCCATCCTTTAATTGATGCCATCGCAAAACGGGAACAGGTTTATGAAAATGAATTTAGATCCAAAAACGGTCTTTCCGACAAACCGATCATCGCCCTTTTACCAGGAAGCAGAAAACAGGAAATCCAAAAAATGCTCAGTGTCATGCTCAGTATTGTGAAGGATTTTGAAGACTATCAATTTGTTATTGCAGGCGCACCAAGCCAAGATTATGAGTTTTATAGTGGTTTTATCAAAAAAGAAAATGTCTCATTTGTCAATAATATTACTTACGATTTGTTGAGCGTTTCAACTGCTGCTTTAGTGACTTCTGGCACTGCTACATTAGAAACCGCATTGTTTAAAGTGCCCGAAGTGGTGTGCTATAAAGGCAGTTGGGTATCGTATCAGATTGCCAAGCGGATTATTAATTTAAAATATATTTCGTTGGTCAACTTAATTATGGACAAACCAGTTGTTACTGAATTGATTCAGGGCGATTTTAATTCGAAACGCTTAAAACAAGAACTTCACAATATTCTTCAACCAGAAAAACGCCAACAACTTTTTATGGAATATTTTGAATTGGAAAAAATATTGGGCGGAAAAGGCGCAAGTGAAAAAACCGCAAAACTCATTTACAAGGCCATAAACAAGGCGTCTGTAGAATAATATATCAAAAATTGAAACGTTACCCATATTCATGAATCCTAATAAACGTCTTTGTTTTATTGATTTTAGTAATTAAATTTATATTTTTATCAAAAAATAGATTCAATCCTATGAAAAAGATTGCCTTACTCCTGCTTCTGACCATCACTTTTAGCAGCTGTAAATCCTCTATGGAAACGATGACCAGCACATCCAAAACAGCATCCCGATTAGGTTCTAAAAAATCGACCGACAAATTCGCAAACAACAAAATAGAATCCTTAAACTCGGAATTGACCGCAGTAAGCTTAACTCCTACGCATCTTAATATCATTTCAGAAACCCCAAAAATCATCAACACCGCAGCCGACCGAATTGTCGATTATGCATTTGCATTTGATGGTGTAAAATACAAACGAGGTGGCACCACAAAAGATGGCATGGATTGTTCCGGATTGGTTGTAACCACTTTTGACAGTGAAAATATTGCTTTGCCAAGAGTTTCGAGAGATATTGCGCGCACCGGAAGTTCTATCGATCTAAAGCAAGTAACCAAAGGCGATCTCCTATTTTTTGCAACTCGAAAAAACAGCCGAACCATTAGCCATGTTGGTATTGTTACAACAGTTAGAGACGGTTTTGTAGAATTTATTCATGCCAGCACCACCAACGGTGTAATCGTTTCGAGCATGACTGAAAAATACTGGCACTCTGCTTTTATACAAGCACGACGCATTATTTAAATACGAGCGTTATTACAAATGGTTGGCGTTTACGCCACTTAAAACAAATCAATATTTTATAAAATAACTTTACACATGAAAAAGATTGCCCTACTCCTTCTTTTAATGATCACCTTTAGCAATTGTAAATCCTCTAAACGCATTGTAACCACCAAATCAAAAACTGCAAAAATCGATTCGAGGACAAAAAACAATACCACAACCACTTACAATCCACAAGCCGATAAAATTGTAAATCAAGCCTTGAAATATGAAGGCGTGAAATACAAATATGGTGGTACTACAACAAAAGGTATGGATTGCTCCGGATTGATAGTCACTTCTTTTGGAAGCGAGGACATTGCGTTACCAAGATCAACGGGCGACTTATCCACCACAGGCGATTGGGTGGATATAAAACAAGTGGTCAAAGGCGATTTATTGTTTTTTGCAACTCGAAAAAATAGTCGGAAAGTTAATCACGTGGGGATTGTCACGAGTGCCAGAGAGGGTTTTGTAGAGTTTATTCACTCCAGCACAAGTAGTGGCGTCATGGTTTCCAACATGGCCGAGAAATACTGGTATTTTGCCTTCGTCCAAGCACGGCGGGTTTTATAGTTCTTATTTTTAGTAACTTAGATTTATGAAGTTACTAAATTTTGCAATCATCAAAATTACCTTATACCTTATTTTAGGTATTCTTTTTGCGCATTATTTTAAAATTTCTTCAGATTACGTTCTATCAACAACTTTAGTTTTCCTCATCAGTCTTTTTACAATACTTTATGTAGAAAAAAAACACTTGGTGAAATCCATTGCCTTTGGAGTTTTTACGGCTTTAACTTTTATAACTATTGGGATTTTAACGTATCAAACGCACGATCAAAAAAAGTTCAAACATCATTACACACAACATTTTAATCTTTCAAAAGACACCGTCCAATCCCTTAGTTTTCGGATTAGGGAAGTTCTCAAATCGGGCGTTAATCATGATAAATATATCGTTGACATCTTCAAAATCAACACCAAAAATGTGGTTGGCAAAACACTTTTGAACATCAAGAAAGACAGCGTTTCTTCATCGTATAAGGTGGATGACATTCTTATTGCCACAACGCCGCTTCAAGATTTGAATGGACCATTAAATCCCAATGAATTTGATTATAAAGCCTATCTTAAAAGGCAATATGTCTATCATCAGATTTTCACTGAAAACAATCAACTTTTACTGATTCAATCGAATGTACACACGATTTTTGGATATGCTGCCCAATTGCGAAACCGTATCAATTTTCAATTAAAAAGCTATCATTTTAAACCCGATGAATTAGCACTCATCAATGCGTTGTTGTTGGGCCAACGCCAGGATATCAGCGACGACATATACAACAGCTATTCCAAAGCAGGCGTCATTCATATTCTGGCCGTTTCAGGATTGCATGTTGGTATCATTTTATTGCTTTTAAATTCAGTATTCAAACCTTTAGAATATTTAAAGCGTGGCAAAACCATAAAAATCATCTTGATTGTCATTGTTTTATGGGGTTTTGCCATCGTTGCAGGATTGTCTGCTTCGGTGACCAGAGCGGTAACGATGTTCAGTATTGTGGCGATTGGAATGAATTTAAAACGGTCGTCAAATATTTTCAACACCTTGGCCATTTCGATGTTTTTCCTTTTACTTTTCAAACCCTTATTTCTCTTTGATGTGGGTTTCCAAATGAGTTATTTGGCGGTGATTGCCATTGTTGTTTTTCAACCATTCCTAGTAAAATTATGGTCTCCTAAATTTTGGCCTATTAAAAAACTATGGCAAATATTCACGGTTACCATGGCAGCACAATTGGGAGTAATGCCGATTAGTTTATTTTACTTTCATCAATTCCCAGGCTTGTTCTTCGTATCCAATTTGGTTATTATTCCCTTTTTAGGAATTATTTTGGGCATGGGCATTCTGATCATTATTATGGCATTACTAAATATTCTTCCGTTTTGGCTGGCTGATTTATATGGCGGAATGATCAGTTTGATGAACAGTTTTGTACGATGGGTTTCACTTCAAGAGCAATTTGTTTTTACGGATATTCCATTTAGCATACTGCAAGTATTAACGTCATATCTATTATTGATCACTTTGCTTTTCCTAATCAAAAAACAAAATTTCAAAAGATTAAGTATTGCTATGCTCTCTTTATTGGTATTTCAATCCGTCTTAATTTTTGAAAAGATAAAGAACCAGCAAGACGCATTGATTGTATTCCACAAAAGTAGATTTAGTGTAATTGGCATAAAAAACAACACATTTTTAACTGTTGCGCATAACCTGGACAGCACTGCCATTGCCGACGATTATAGCATCATAAACTATAAGATCGGGAATGCCATCACGCAAATAAAGGAAGACAGCTTGGAAAACATCTATCTATTTCAAAATAAAACACTCTTGGTCATTGACAGTTTAGGATTTTACCAAATACCAGAATTTAATCCAGATTATATCTTGTTGAGAAATTCGCCACAAATAAATTTAATGCGTTTATTAGAATACACAAAACCACAACTTATCATTGCAGATGGCAGCAACTACAAAAGATATCTTCAACGCTGGGAAACAACCTGTTTAGAACAAAAAATCCCATTTCACTTAACAAGCAGAGCAGGTGCTTTTGTTTTAAAGGAAGAATGATGTTGAATAATCTTTCTAAAGGTTATGGAGATTAAATTAAACTATTATTAATCCAGCCTAAACATATAAAGGTAAGAACTTCCTATCCCTTAAACTCAGGTTTAAAAGCTTTATAATAGGTATTGAAATCCTCTTGTGTTTTCATGCTTTTATGCGTATCCTTTAAAAACATCTTAAGATACAATTCCAATTGTTGTGGCTGTTGATAGCCGCGTAAAGGAAAAATAACATCGGTATTTTCATCAAAAAAAACAATCGTTGGATAGGCACTAACCTGAAGTGCAAGGGTGAGATCGTGCACCGAGTTTCTACGGTTTACCAGTTCTGGTTTAAAACCTTTATTGGCATATTGCTTACCTTTATACTTGATGTTTTCATTGCCTTCGGCATCAAACTTCACCGCGTAATAATGTTCATTAACGTATTTAACAACATCAGGATTTTGAAACGTATTTTTATCTAACATTTTACATGGACCGCACCAATTTGTATAAACATCCATCATAATTTTTTTAGGTTTCTTTTTTTGGAGCGCAATGGCTTCTTCAAAAGTGAGCCAATTTATATGCTGGGCGGTACTGGTAAAAGACATCGATAATGTCACAATTATTATAAATGCTAAATTTTTCATCCTTTCAATTTTTTACAAATCTAAGTTTAAACTACAAAAAATGCTCCAAAAGTAGAGCATTTCACGTTTATTTAACTAATTAGAAATTACCTAACGCCATGCATCAATTTTTTCAACATCGGATTAAGGACAATGGCAATAAGTCCAACAGCAATAGGAACTAAAGTAAAAATCAAAAAGAAAGTTCCCAAAGAATATTCCGCCGAAATTTTATCAATCATACCGCCCATGGTATTGGCCATTTTTTGCCCTACGGCAATCGCCAAATACCAAACGCCGAACATAAAACCGATCATTCGTGCCGGTACCAATTTACTCAAATATGATAAACCTAATGGCGACAAACACAGTTCGCCCATAGTGTGGAACAAATATGCTAAAATCAAAAATATCATACTTACCGATGCCGTTTTTGCACCTGAAGGAATATCGGACGCACCATATGCCAAGATTCCAAATCCGAGACCTAGTAAAATTAATCCGATGGCATATTTCATAGCGGCACTTGGATTGTATTTACTTTCCCACCATCTCGAAAAAATAGGGGCCAACGTAATGATAAAGAACGAATTTAAAATCCCGAACCAAGTGGCATCCACCTTCAATTCATCAGAACCTGCTTTGTCATAAATACGGTAAATCACTAATGCCCAAAGTCCTAAAAAAGCAATGGCCAAAATAATATTGGACGATCCAATTTTTGTAAACGTCTTTTTGAAAATCAAAACAATTACATAAGTAATGATTATCAACGGAATAGTGGTTAATAGTGCATCTATGATCTTAAAAATAGTTGCCGTATTTCCAACCAAATCCCGATTGGTATAATCGCTGGCAAACAAAGTCATTGATCCTAACGACTGCTCAAAAAAGGCAAAAAAGAACACTGTAAATAACGCAAAAATAGAAACGGCTACTAAGCGGTCCCTAACAATCGGAATATAGCGTGAAATACGCATGATCAACAATGCCAAAAACAAAACCAAAGCGGTAACTACCACAAAATTAGAACCAGTCATTCCTGCAAACTCAAAAGGCAACATTGAAGTTCCTCCAATAGTTTCCAAAGGATCATTAAACAAATAAATAAGTCCGCCCACTGATGATAATGCAATAAGAATCTTGTCGAGTGTTGTAAATGGATTCAATTTTGAAGCGACTTCCGTTTCTTCTTTAAGCACTTTTGGATTGGTAATATCTTCTCCATGATGTAAAATCACATCAATATCTTTAGAAGGTGCTGCACCAATTTTACCAAATATTTTGTGTGCCAATAAAAATTGAAGCATTCCTAAAAGCATAAAAATACCGGCAAGACCAAAACCGTAAGCCCATCCATAATTTTCAGCCAAATAGCCACATAGCATCATCCCAAAAAAAGCTCCTGCATTAACACCCATATAGAAAATTGTGTAAGCACCGTCTTTTTTGGATTCTCTGGTTTTATACATTTCCGAAATGATCGAGGTAATATTAGGTTTAAAAAAACCAGTTCCCAATACCAATAACGCCAAACCTGCATAGAAAGAAACAGTAGTTTCTAGTGCCATTGCGGCATGGCCAAGTGTCATAATAATACAGCCAATTACCACAGCCATACGATAGCCTGTCCATTTATCGGCAATCCATCCACCAATAATTGGTGTTAAATATAAAAGCGATGCATAGGTACCAATTAATGAAAGTGCATGTTCACGTGGCCAATCCCATCCTGGATTATCGCTAACTAAAGGTGCTGTCAAAAATAAAATAAGGAGAATACGCATGCCATAAAAAGAAAAACGCTCCCACATTTCGGTAAAAAACAAGATAAATAATCCTACTGGATGTCCAAGAACGGTATCTTTAAATAGATTTTCAATATCAGTATTCATTGTAATCGGTTTAAGTTTTAATATTATTAGGGGTTTATAAAATTCAGAATCAAAATCAGAACATGCTATTTAATTCCGTGCATGAGTTTTTTAATGAAGGGCGTCACAAAAATAAGGACTAAACCACAGGCAATACCTGCATAAAATAAATATTCATAAAGATTGATATAGCCTGCTTTTGCCAAAATAAAATTCCCTTGATCCAAATGATCAACACTCGCCATATCTGCAATTTTTGCCGCTATAAACTCCGAACTTGCGGTTGCCAAAAACCAAACACCCATCATAAAACCAACAATTTTTGCCGGTGACAGTTTTGTTACTACAGATAATCCGATAGGCGATAATGACAATTCGCCACAAGTGTGCAACAGATACGCAAGAGCCAGCCAGTAATAGGCAACTTTTCCGGCTTCGCCCGATAATTTGCCGCCTAAAACCAAAGCACCAAATCCGAGGCCTACGAGGATTAATGCATAAGCAAATTTATATGACGTGCTAGGATTCAACTTTTTCTTATCCAACCAAACCCAAAGTCGCGCAAAAGGAATGGCAAGCGTAATGATGAAAAATGCGTTGAGTCCCAAAAACCATCCCGGTTTTAGTTCATATCCAAAAACATTAAGATCAATTATACGTTCTGCAAAAAGATTGAGAGACATGTAAGCTTGTTCATAAAGTGCCCAGAACACAATGGTAAATAAAATTAAAATAGTCAGAGCCAACAAGCGTTCCCGAGCTACTTTATCCAGAAATTTTATTGCATAATAAATAATATAGCTCAATGATGCTGCACCGGCAACCATCAAAATGGTCTGGACCACAGAATGGCTTTGCACCATCTGCCAAACCACAAAAGCTCCTAGAATAGAAAGAATGTAAATCCAATGCTCAACTTTTATTCCGTATTTCTTGGCGTTAATTATATCAGGGTTTATCGATTCTCCTTTGCCCTCCAAATAAGGCTTTCCAAATATAAAAACAAGTAGTCCCAAAACCATTCCGATACCAGCGGCTCCAAAACCATAACCCCAACCAAATTCTTCACCTAAATAAACACAAATAATAGTTGCCAAAAGCGCACCCACATTGATGCCCATATAAAATATGGTAAATCCGGAATCTCGTCGTGGATCGTTTTCATGGTAGAGTTCACCAACAATTGAAGAAATGTTTGATTTTAAAAACCCTACACCCATCACAATTAAAGCCAACGAAAAATAAAAAACTTGCAACGCCATGCTATCTCTTGTCACGACGCCATCAACCATAGTGGCCTGATGACCTTCGTAAGCCATTCCCAAATGGCCAAGCACTAATAGAACCGCTCCAAACACAATCGCTTTGCGAAAACCTAAATAATTGTCGGCAATATATCCGCCTAAAACAGGCATGGCATAAACGAGTGCGGCGTAACTTCCTAAAAGAAGATAACCGTCACTATCGGTAAACAAATGGTAACGTGTCAGGTAAAAAAGCAATAAGGCTTTCATCCCATAAAATGAAAAACGCTCCCACATTTCGGTAATAAAAAGCACATATAACCCAGCCGGATGGCCAAATAGTTGTTTGTGCTTTATAGGAGCGTTATTCATAATTATTAATGTAATAGTTTTAAAAACTATAAATATGGCATTTAATTAATACCGTGCATCATTTTCTTTAGTTTTGGATTAAACACCAATAACAATACAGCAGCAAAAATTGGTATTGCAGCAATGATCAAGAAAAATGTTGACATGGAATACATGGTTGATATCTTGTCGATATAAGATCCTGTCATTCCCGCAATAAAATTGGCAATTGCCGAAGCCGTGAACCAGAGTCCGAATAATAATCCAGCCAATCGTTTAGGGGATAATTTAGACACGTAAGACAACCCTACTGGAGACAAACACAATTCGCCCATAGTATGGAAAAAATAAGCACCCACTAACCACAGCATACTCACAGATGCCGTGGCAGCACCTTGCGGAATACTACTTGCTCCCAACGACAAAACAACAAACCCAACACCAACCAAGGTTAATCCCATGGCAAATTTAACCGGCCCTGAAGGATTCCATACTTTCTCCCATAGCTTACTGAATGATGACGCTAGGGTAATTATGAAAAAAGAGTTTAAAATTTGAAACCATGAAACAGTTACCTCAGTTTGCTCAAGGCTAAATTCTTTATAGACTTTCCAGCCACCCAAAACCCAAATAATCGCAAAAGAAATACCTGTGAAAATAATGGTCGATGGATAGTTTTTATAAATTTTCTTGCCCAAACCAAAAAGTACCCACGTCACAATCAGGATTGGAAAAATGGTCAAAATAGCGTCTATCCATTTAAAGATGGTTCCGGTACTACCTTCGAGCACTCGTTGTGTATAGTTTTTTGCAAAAACAGTCATCGACCCACCGGCTTGCTCAAAAGCAAAGAAGAAAAATATACTGGCCACCATTAATACACCTACCACTATCAATCGATCTCTTACAATATGTGCAGCGGTTTCTTTTTCTTGCACATCCTCCTCTATCTTTTGATTGTCAACCGCGTCAGCCTTAACCGGCTCCTCACCTATGATTCCAAATATTTTTTGTCCAAAATAAAACTGTAACATACCAAACAGCATAAATACTCCGGCTAAACCAAAGCCCCAATGCCAACCTACTTTTTCGCCAATATATCCACATAACAACATTCCTAAAAACGCACCGGCGTTAATACCCATATAGAAAATGGTGTAACCGGCATCCTTTTTTGAACTCGAATCTGGATATAAGTTACCAACCATTGACGAGATATTTGGCTTGAACAATCCATTTCCTAAAATCATAAATGCCAATCCCGCATAAAAGAAATACGGACTAAATACTTCCAAAGCCATGGATGCATGCCCTAAAGTCATGATGAGCGCTCCTAATAAAATAGCTTTTCTAAATCCTGTGAATTTATCGGCAATCATCCCACCAATAAGTGGTGTCAAATAAACCAAACCTGTATACCAAGCATATAGTTGCATGGCCTCAGCATTGGTCCATTCCCATCCGCCTTTACCTATTTCTGTAATTAAAAATACAGTTAATAAAGCACGCATTCCGTAGTAACTAAAACGTTCCCACATTTCGGTAAAAAACAACACAAACAATCCTGCTGGATGCCCCATTACCATTTTATCGTCAATTCCTTGTTTACTGAGATGCTCGATTAACGCTGTATCTTTTTCCTGGCTCATAAATTCTCTTTTTTATAGATTTTCTTTAATATAGTTAGTCATTTTGGTGTATAAATGTAATCTGGTATTGCCACCATAAATACCGTGATTTTTGTCAGGATAAATCATCCATTCAAATTGCTTATTGGCTTGAATCAATGCTTCTACCATTTGCATTGTGTTTTGTACATGCACATTGTCATCTGCCGATCCATGAATCAACAGAAAATTACCTTTCAATTTATCAACATGAAAAATAGGAGAGTTCTCATCATATCCAGATGGATTCTCTTGTGGCGTGGTCATATAACGTTCGGTATAAATGCTGTCGTAATACCTCCAACTCGTCACCGGTGCTACAGCAATCGCCATTTTAAAAACGTCATTACCTTTAAACAATGCGTTACTACTCATAAATCCACCATAGCTCCAACCCCAAATCCCGATACGAGAAGAGTCAACAAAATCCATTTCACCCAATTGTTTGGCCGCTTGGATTTGATCTTCAACTTCATACTTTCCCAATTCGTTTTGCGTAACTTTTTTGAATGTTGCACCTTTAAATCCGGTACCACGTCCATCAATAGAAACTACGATATAGCCTTGTTGTGCCAAGTAATAATACCAATAATCATTGGCCGAATTCCAAGTATTTGCAACAGTCTGGGATCCTGGCCCGGAATATTGGTACATCAAAACAGGATATTGTTTTGTGGAATCAAAATCGGCAGGTTTGATCATCCACATGTTCAAATCATTACCGTTGACTGCGATCGTGCTAAATTCTTTTGTTGGAAGATGGTAAGCTTTCAAGCTGTTTTGCAATGCCGAATTATCTTTAATGACTTTAACCAACTTACCATCCTTTGACGTATGCAATGTATATTCTGGGGCCGTTGTAGCACTTGAAAACGTATTGATAAAATAAGTAAAATCCGCACTAAAATCGGCCGAGTTGGTGCCTTCTTTCTGGGTCAAACGCTTTTTGTTTTTACCATCAATTTTAATAGCATAGACATCTCTATTAATTGATCCGTTTTCAACAGATTGATAAAATACGGTGCGATTTTTTTCATCAAAACCATAATAGTTGGTCACTTCCCAAGCACCTTTGGTCACTTGGTTAATTAATTTACCGTCTTTTGAATAATGATAAATATGATTATAACCGTCCATTTCCGAAGTCCAGATAAAGCTATTATCCTTTAAAAATGTCAAATTATCCGTCACATCAATATAAGCTTTGTCCTTTTCTGCCAAGACCAAGTTTGAACTCATATCACTGGCATTAATCATCCAGAGATCAAGCTCATTTTGATGTCTGTTTGTAAATTGTGCACTCAGAATATTGGCATCATTGGTCCATTTGATTCTTGGAATATAAAAATCGGTATATGATTTAGAAACTTTCACATCATTCACCTTTTTTGAAACGATGTCATAGATATGTAAGGACACCAATGAATTGGCTTCACCGGCTTTTGGGTATTTAAAAACGGCTTGTTCCGGATATAAACCGTTGCCATAAACATCCATGGAAAACTCCGGGACTTTAGTTTCATCAAAACGGATAAATGCGATATGTGTTCCGTCAGCATTCCATTCAAAAGCACGAACAAAAGCAAATTCCTCTTCATAAACCCAATCGGTAATACCGTTGATGATTTTATTTTTTTCGCCATCAAAAGTAATTTGTGTGGTTTGGTTAGTCTCAAAATCCTTTACATATAGATTATTGTTAAGACCAAAAGCCACTTTTTTTCCATCGGGAGATAACGTCGGTTCTTGTATTTTTTCGTTCGAAATTTTAACTAAGGATTTATTTTTGGTATCATAAACATAAAAAACACCTAGTGTTGAATGACGAAAAATTGGTTCTACATCCGTTGCTAAAACAATTTTACTTTCGTCTTTGCTAAACGTGTAATCCGAAAAATAAGTAATCCCGTCCAAGTCCGAAGATTTTACTAAAGTATTAACTTTTGACAAGGTTTTATAATCATAAACATCTATCGATGTAGCCCCCTGTCCATAATTTAAAACGGAGTATTCTTTTCCGTTATTCATGGAATGTAGTGATTGCATTCCTTCGGTTCTAAAAGTGCCATTCCAGATGGCGTTTAGTGTAATTCCCTTATTTTGAGCGAAATTTGGTGTGATTACCAATAAACAAGCTAGCAAGAAAATTTTCAAATGCTTCATTAAGGTTTTATTTTTTTAAAATGCTGTCAAGTTTACTAAAAATTATGCAAAAACACTAAACTTTAATGGTTAAAACGCAAAGCTAATATTTGTATCGGGTTATTTAAACCAAGTATAGTATCTTTGTTTTTATAAATTACAGCTCATGATCAAACCCGTTAAAGGCTTCTCGAAACTTTCAAAATCGGACAAAATCGAATGGATAACCACCAATTATTTTAGTGATCCGAAAACCGCAAAACGATTAATAAAACAATATTGGAATTCTGATTCAAAACTGCAGCAACTCCATGATGAGTTTATTGAGAACACCATCAGCAACTACTATTTGCCGTTTGGTGTCGCCCCCAATTTCTTAATCAATGGAAAATCATACACCATCCCTATGGCTATTGAGGAAAGCTCTGTGGTTGCCGCAGCGAGTAAAGCTGCCAAATTTTGGATGGATCGCGGCGGGTTTAAAACAAAAGTCATAGCAACCACAAAAATTGGACAAGTCCATTTTATGTACAGTGGCAGTTTTTCCAAACTCAAGGCGTTTTTTAAAAGTGTGAAACCAAAACTTCTTGAAAACACCAAACACATGACCCACAACATGGAAAAACGTGGCGGAGGTATTTTGGATATTGAACTCATTGACAAAACAGAAGATTTAAAAGATTACTACCAACTGCACGCCACCTTTGAAACCTTGGATGCCATGGGCGCCAATTTTATCAATTCGTGTTTGGAACAGTTTGCAAAAACCTTTAAGTCGGAAGCGCTTATTTTTGAACAATTTTCAGAAACAGAAAGCCACATCCAAATCGTAATGAGCATTTTATCCAATTATGTCCCAAATTGTTTGGTAAGAGCAGAAGTGTCTTGTTTAATCAGTGATTTGGATGAAACACCAACTTTATCTAAACTCGAATTTGCGCAAAAATTTATACGCGCGGTCAATATTGCTGAAGTAGAGCCTTATAGAGCCGTAACGCATAATAAAGGAATTATGAATGGTATTGATGCCGTTGTACTTGCCACAGGAAATGACTTTAGGGCCATTGAAGCTGGTGCCCATGCCTATGCTTCCAGAAATGGAAAATATAGCAGTCTGTCACATGCAGAAATTGATGGGGATACCTTTAAATTTTGGATGGAAATTCCGTTGGCACTTGGAACTGTAGGTGGATTGACCAATTTGCACCCGCTGGTAAAAATAGCCTTAGAAATGTTGGGACAACCCAATGCCAAAGAATTAATGCAGATTGTAGCCGCCGCTGGATTGGCCCAAAATTTTGCAGCTTTACGCTCTTTAACAACAACAGGAATTCAAGAGGGTCACATGAAAATGCACTTAATGAATATCCTAAATCAATTTAATGCCACAAAAGAAGAGAAGACAAAAATGGTTGCCTATTTTAAAAACAACCCGGTTTCACATAGCTCAGTTGAAGATGCTTTGATTTCCATTAGACTTATGGCTAACGAATAATAATATTCTAGACCCATTATAGAATTCAGCGTACTCAAAAAACAATCTAACAAACCGATAAAACAACGATGCCTCAAACATTTTATAGCAACGGAAAATTATTGATTACTGGAGAATATCTTGTACTAGACGGCGCAAAGGCATTAGCAATTCCTACAAAATATGGCCAATCATTATGTATAGAACCAAATGATAAACAAGTTTTAAAATGGAAGAGTTTTGATGCTGATGGGAATTTGTGGTTTGAAGGAAAGTTTTCAATAAATGACACGTTTAAACAATTATCTGCAACCGACATTTCAATTGCTGAACGACTGACGGATATCTTAAAAGCCACCAAAAAACAAAAAGCGTCTTTTATAAGTCAAAAAACTGGCGTCACGATAAAAACACATTTAGATTTTCCAAGAAATTGGGGTTTAGGCACTTCTTCCACATTAATCAATAATATAGCACAATGGACTAATATTGATCCTTATAGATTATTGGAAAACACTTTTGGTGGCAGCGGTTATGATATTGCCTGTGCCAAACACAATCTGCCAATAACCTATCAACTCCAAGAAAACGGCAGAACTATTATTGAACAGCCGTTTGGTCCAAAATTTAAAGAGCAACTCTATTTTGTATTTCTGAACAAAAAACAAAACAGCCGCGAAGGAATCGCTGCTTATAAAAAAAACAGAGGAAATTTAAACCAGGCTATTTCTGAAATCGATGCTATAACCGATAACCTGATAAACTGCACCGAACTAAAGGAGTTTCAGCTTTTGATGGAAACCCATGAAACTATTATTGCTGAAATTATTAAACAGCCACCCGTTAAAAATCTGCTTTTCAAGGATTTTAATGGCAGCATTAAAAGTCTTGGAGCTTGGGGCGGCGATTTTATATTGGTCGCATGTCAAGAAAACCCAGAGAGTTACTTTAAAAGCAAAGGCTTTAATACCATTATCCCCTATCATAAAATGACATTATAAAAAAAGAGAACTTAAAATAAAGTCCTCTTTTTTATTATAAAATTATCTTTTAGAATTTCAATTAATAGAATGTCGATCTATGATCTTCAATAACTGCAGCTTCTTTTAGTGCATCATACGCTTTAAATTGTGCTGAATTTGATAACGTTCCGTTCAATCTGGTCAAAATAGCATTGTAATTATCTAATTCTGGAGCAGCATTCTTTTTAGTTACTTCAATCATAAATACACCTTTATTGCCATCAATGAGTTGTGAAGTTTGTCCTTCTTTCAATCCAAACGCAGTACCTACAACTTTAGGTTCTACACCTGCACCTGAAAGTGTTGGGTTTTTTAAATTCACAGCACTGGCAGTCGACACAGAAATATTCTGACTTTGAGCAACCGCATCTACGGTAGAACCAGAAATTTTCTCACGGATCATTTTTGCTTTTTTCTCTTTTCTAATTTCAGGAATTACAATTGCAGATGCAGCTTCTGGAGTCATCAATCCTTTTTTATTAATGCCAGCTACTTGCACTACAGCATAACCAATACCAGGAATTGAAAAACGTTTGTAATCTCCAACTTTAGTTCCGCTTTCAAAAGCCCATCGTACAATAGCTCTTTGGCTACCTAATCCTGGAATGTTTTCATCCAATTCTTTGATATTGTTTACTGGTCTTACTTCAACGTCATTCTCTTTAGCTACTTCTTGCATATCTTTAGTCTGCAAAGCCATTTCAAATTTTGAGGTTTTATTGAAAATATCATCAATCGTGTTTTCAGAAGGTTCGATTTTCTGAGCAAGAGTTGCTACTTTCACCATACGGGTTTTAGACTTTTGATCTAATATTTCAACAACGTGGTATCCAAAATCAGTTTTTACAACACCAATATCGCCTTTATTGTTTTCAAAAGTATAATCTCTAAACTCTGGTACCATAGCATTGTATGCATACCAATCCAAAACACCGTCTTTTTCATTGCTTACTTTATCTACAGAGAAATCTAATAAATCAACAAATTTTGAACGATTGCCTTTAATCACGTTCATCAAACTATCGGCCGTAGCTTTAGCTTGAGATTCTGTTTGGGTCGTTTCGGCATCGGCAGCGCGCGAACCTATAAATGGAAGCAATAAATGTCTGGCTTTTACTGAATCTGGCATAAATTTCTCTTCAACCAGTTTCGTGATCTTAAACATGCCATTATCTTTATATGGCCCATAATATTGTCCGACACTCAAATTAAAAATACTATCCTGAGCAACATCGGGCAAGCTCGATTTGGTCATATAACTGTTAGTATATTTCACATCAGAGTTGGCATTGATAAACTCTTCAATATTCTTGGTCGCTTTCAATCCAACAATAGTATCGTTAAGTTTAGAAACATCGTTGTACTCCACTCTCGTGTCCAATAAAGCCACAACGTTATCTCTCACCGCTTTTTCGTCATCTAAAGATGCAGTTTCAACAAACTGTACAAAATTAATATCTCTTGAAGCCTCAACTTCAAATCTCTTTTTGTATTTGTTGATATAATCTGAAATTTCTGATTTACTAACTTTAATCAAGCTATCAGAAATTGTGGTGTAAGGTACATGCACAAATTTCACATCAACGCTAGCACTTTCTGATTCATACTCAGCTTTGGCTTCGGCAACAGTAGCGCCAACACCAGCTTTAATCAAATTGAAATACGTTTGTTCTTGAGCTCCAATGGCAATGGAAGCTTCATTAGCAACCCATTCGTAGTAATTGATTTGAAAGTTACCAAGTGGTGCTCTTTCTGGTGCGATGGCTTTTAAATTAAGAATATATTCGTTCAATTTATTCTCATCGAACATTCCAACTTCATTTGTAAATTCAGGAAATTCTGAAAAGTTGTTTCTCAAAAGATTTCGCATTTGCTCTCTTTCTACAGTAAGACCCAATCCTTCAATTTGCTCTTCCATTACCACACGTCTTACCTCTTGGTCCCAAACTCTATTGACGGTTTGAGTTGTACTGGCACCTGGTCCCATTTGGCGTTGCAAGTTTTCAACGCGATTCATAAACTCATCACGTTTAATTTCAGTACCATTAATAGTCGCTATAGTATCCTGATTGCTTCCAAAAGCACTGCTGTTTTGGAACAAATCTGAAAGAACAAAAGCAAATAGCGCCAAAGCGATAATTACGATTAGGAAAATAGACCGTTGTCTAATTTTATTTAAAACTGCCATTTTATTGTATAAGTTAGAAAATATAAGTGCGCGAAAATACCATTTTCTATCAAATAATAAAAGTAGAATTCTATTTTATTAAATTAATATTGAATTGTTTGCCGAATGCCAAGTTTTTAGGGGCTTGAAAGCAGAAGATTGGGGATATTCAAATTAACGATTGTTGATCTTGGAAGTTTTTGATTGCGAATAAAAATTGATGAATATCGCATACTAAAGTTTGATGGCTAACAGAATATTGATGATGCTGATTTTACAGATTTACACAGGCCTTAAACCAAACTCAGAATTTTAAACCTTAAGATGAGATGCTTAAATATCGAAAACTGATCACCAAAACAGAAAACAGTTTATTAATCCTCATCAAGAACTTTGAGGGCTACCAAATTGATTTTTGTATTAGAAACCTCCAAAATTGTAAAAAGATAATTTTGAATTTGGATCCGATCGTTGACCTGCGGTATTTCTTCGGTTTCATCAACAATCAAACCGCCTAACGTTTCGTAGTTTTCACATTTAGGAAGGTCCAATTTATAAGCTTCATTGATATAATCGACTTCTAATCGTGCAGAAAACTTATAATTATGGTCGTCAATCTTTTCCTCGGTCAGCTCTACGGTATCATGCTCGTCCTCAATCTCCCCAAACAATTCTTCAATAATATCCTCAACGGTAATAATACCAGATGTACCACCATACTCGTCAATAACCACCGAAATACTTTTTCGCTTTTTTGTCAGCACGTTCAACACGTCTTTAATCAACATGGTTTCGGGCACAAACTCAACCCCTCTGATCACGGATTTGATATCTTTTGGTTTTTTAAACAATTCAAACGAATGGACATAACCTACAATATCATCAACTGAATCCTTATAAACCAAAATCTTTGACAACCCTGAAGATGTAAATAAAGCGTTTAAATTTTTGATGGAATCATTGATTTCTACAGCGATAATTTCGGTACGTGGCAACATGACCTCCCTAGCCTTAACATCGGAAAAATCGAGAGCATTTTGAAAAATCTGGATTTCACTATCCACCTCATCATGCTCTTCCACAGATTCCATCTGCTCACTAATATAATTGCCCAATTCCACCTTGGTCATGGCCAATTGCACATCTTCGCCACCAGTTTTAAAAACCCCTTTTAAGATCATATTGGATATCCATATTACAAAATCTGAAATCCAAGTAAACAGAAAATAGAAAAAATAAGCTGGTACCGCAAAAAACTTAAGTAGTGAATTGGCATAAATTTGAAAAAACACCTTCGGCAAAAACTCTGCGGTGATCAATATGAGTAAAGTGGACAATACCGTTTGGGTAAGCAAGCTCAAATCGGTGAGCATATAATCAATAAAAACATAGTTGGTTGGCACCAAGTCGGCAAACCATTCCACAAGTTTTTTACCCATTAAAAATCCGTAAACTACCAGTGCAATATTGTTTCCAATGAGCATGGTTGCAATAAATTTTGATGGCTTGGCGGTAAGTTTTGTAAGTGTTTTGGCTATGAAATCATTTTGCTTTTTAGCAATTTCTATGTGGATCTTATTGGAGGACACATAGGCAATTTCCATACCCGAAAAGAACGCAGATAAAATAAGTGACAGAATAATGATTAGCGCACTACTGTCCATAAATTAACGGTTCTTATTCATCATCTTATTCCTAAAATGCTTTTTGAAAAAATACATTCCAACTGCCAGTGCTGCAAATACCAAAAGCATGATTGCCTTGCCATTATCTTCATTCCACCAGCGCACAGACTCGTATATAAAAAATACGGCAATGAATAAATAAATGTATTGAATAACTTTTTGAAGCGTGTTCATAGGTCAATTTAAATTAGCTACAAAGATAATCATTTATTTATCTGAACGTATATTTAAAAAATCGAATTGACAAAAAACAATGTAGGGAAATCGACGAAAACTGTCTAAAGCGAAGCATCGTCATCTAAATATACCGTACTTGTAACTTCACTAATACCATAGCTGGTAAAATCGCGGTTAGAGTCAAAAGCATTACCGGTAACAATTTTTGTGGACGATACATATTTTACGGGTTTGTTGGAAAACACCCAATCGCGCTTTTCGTCATAAAACAGCTGCTCTGCAAAAATACTGTCTTTTGTTTCTGTGGTAATAAGAATATTACCTCTTAAATCAATTAAGTCGGTATTATTATAAACTATGCCATAATCGGCAACTATGACACTTTTTTTATTATGTTCATCATAAAGATAAAGCACAACACCTTCCGGAAATTCGTTATAGGAAAAACTTCGATTTGAAAAATCCAACATCTTTGGACTTATCAAATTGGCTTTGAGGCGTCCCGAATCTGTGTATTTCAAATTCATATTCTCAGCGATACCAATCGGCTGATTTTGCAAAACACCAATTTGCTGCACTTCTTTAAAATTGTTTTTGCATGAAAAAAACATAGTCACAGCAAATGCTGTGACTATGTTGAATAAATTATATAATGACTTATTAAGTTTCATTTAGATTTTTGGTACGGTTACACTTAACCCAATCCAACAGCCAATCTTAATCACTTCGCCACCATTTCCTTTTTCAAAAATCTCTGATCTTGTAGGTGCGGAACCTTCATAACTTGCAGCCAATTTTTCGGCATAACTTCTTATCGTACCATCAACTTTTCCAGCTTTTCTAGCTTCGGCAGCTGCCAACCAGAATACGGCTCTTTTGCTAAATTGATCATCACCACAGTTATTTGCACTGGCAGCATACATCTGAGCTATTTCAGCATGCGCTCTACCATTAGATGGATTTAGCTCTAAGGATTTTTGGAAATAATTTCTTGCAGCACCAAAATTGCCTTGTTTTCTTAAACTCTTACCGAAACGCATGGCCAATTGTGATTTTTTCAATGGGTTGGTTTCAAGATCATAAGACTGATCCAAATATGGTCTTGCCTCTTTTTCTTTTCCTTGGCTCATCAACAAGTTGTAAACAAAGTATTTCGTATCGGCAGAAGGTGAAGATTCATCATAGGCTTTCACCAATTCAACATACAAAGGATCGTCAGTACATTCTTTGTTGAACATTCTGTTTACTGCACGTTTCAACCATACAGAATCATTTCTATACTTATCAAAATCTCTTTTGTATAGCGGGACCAACACTTCACAATTAGCTAAAATACCCAGTTTAGTATCAATACTTCCTGAAATCTTATCATAGTTTTCTAAGTAGCTTTCGTATTGTTTTTTGTATTGTGCGGTTCTAGCATCCAATGTTTCACCTGCTTCTTCTTTCTGAATAATTGGATTTAACTTTTGAGTGTAATTGTCTATCTCTTGTCCAATCTTGTCAATAACATCATCGTATTTGTTAAAAACATCTTGTACCTCAACTTCCTTGGCATCATACATATCAACAATGGTCGAAAAATAGATGTATAATCCTTTTGGGTTGGTAAAGCTTTCCGGAGCTTTTTTATAAAGCTCATCAAAGGTGTCGTACACTTGCTTATTGCCATAACCCAAAGCTTCTTTATAGTCATATTTTAGCATGGCTTTATCTTGTAGAATACCACCCGCTGTATATTTATCAGGAAAATTAGCAAGACCTTCATCCCAAAGCTTCATCAAGTCATTGATAAAATTAACTTGCTCTGTTCCAGTTGTTTTTTCAATCTTATCTTTTAAAATTCTTTCTCCATAAGAATAGATGGCGGAATGGAACTTCGGACATGATTCGCGCAACTTCATAAACGGTTCATACGCTTCATCATATTTTTTGTTCTTAACAAAATCATTCATTAAGGTTAAATTAATTATACATTCCTCATCCTGTTGAGCAAAACCTACATTGAAGCTCAAGAATAAAGCAAGGAGAATTAAAGTGGCTCGTGTTTTCATCTTATTATATTTATTCTGTATTAATGTTTAGTTATATTTTCTTTTTTGGAACCATCTATCATTTAAGGACAAACTAATTTGCAAGTTCATAAAATTTTCTTGAATTAAATTAGCATTTTTTGTTCCTTTCTTACCAAATTCAAAACCTATGTTTGCATTTGAGAAAACGTTTCCTATTGGCAATCCAACTCCAAAAGATATGCCAAATTCATTAATGGCTTCGTTATTTACCTCTAAGCCCGTGTTCTCAAAATAGACTCCCGCCCTATAAACAACTCGTTTTAAATAGCTTGAGTAAGAATTATACTCAGGAATAAAATAGCCGCCAACCGACACCATGGAGCCATCAACATACTTGGCATTTCCAATTGAAAAAATAGGGTTGTCAAACTCGCTGGTTTTTTGAAAACTATATTGTGCTCCCGCAAACCATTTTCGTGGCTGCCCAAGCCCTACTCCAAAAGCATAAGTGGTTGGCAATGTCAAATCGGTTTCTCTTAGATTCTGACTCTCCAAATCGGCCTCAACCGTATTGACCTTAACTTCTTGATTTACCGAAGGATCAGCAACTACTGTTGAAAAAGCACGCTGGTTGTCGGAATTGATCTTACTTTTTGGCATATAACTTAAACCGGTACTCAATTCAAGTTTCTTACTAATCATGGTCGTATAATTCATTCCAAAATTAAAATTAACACCACTTAAATCGGATCGATTCTCCTCCAAGGTATGATATTGTAAAGGCAATCCATCCTGATATCTAAATTGCAGTGCACTATTCTGAACATTTCCAAAATTATAACTGGCATCGACACCTATACTTAATTTTGGTGTAATTTGATAACCAAGGCCCAAAAATGCTTTGTTAAGTCCGCCACTACCTCTATAGCGCTCATTAATATCGCCATTGGCATCTGAAGACTCCAATTTATAGCCCACAGAACTATACGGCATCAAGCCAAATCCCATTCCGAATTTGCCCATCGGCACGGCAAGCGCCAAATAATCAAAAGTTGTGGCATTTCCTGTTTGGCTGCCACTGTTGGATTTAAGTGTTAAATTACTCGAGCTACCGCCCACAGTAAATTTAACTGGCCGACTTTCCTCATTAAAAGACTTGAGGTTATTTCCGGCATAGCCGGCAGGATTATTTAAGTTAACATGGATGCTATCCGTAAACACATTTAGCCTTCCCATACTACGGCTTTCTACAGTTCCTTTAAACTTTAGAGTTCCAATACCGTAAAATGAATAAGGAGAGGCCGTTCCGTCTTGTGCTTGCAATTGAATTGCAAAAACAGCTATGAAAACTATTACAAGTTTTTTTATCATCAGTTTGTGTTATGTTCTAAAATAAAATTCAAACCTTCTAAAAGAAAATTTGAATTGGCAAATATGCTATTTTTTAATTGCTTTGACAACAAATTGGCATCGCCTCCTGTTAAAATAACTGTTAAATCTGGATATTTATTATGATATTCTTCAATTACCCCATCAATTTCCTTAATTATTCCATACATAACCCCCGAGTGAATTGCGCTTGAAGTACTATTTCCAATAATGGTGCTTGGCATCTGTGTATCTAGTAACGGAAGATTGGCCGTAAAATCATTCAAGCTTTTGTATCTCAGTCGTATTCCTGGCGAAATGGCACCTCCCAAATAATCATTTTGGTTTGTAATAAAATCATAAGTTATGCAGCTGCCGGCATCAACAATTAATACATTGCTATTGGGATAGTGTTTGACGGAAGCTGCCACAAGAGCCATCCTATCCACCCCCAGCGTACTTGGTGTCGCATAACGATTTTGAAATGGAAATTTCAGACTGGCGTCCAAAATAACAACTTCGCACCGTTTCTTGAGATCAACAAGGGCCTCTTTTGGCAATGTTCCCACTGATGCAATGATGCTTTTATCGATTTTTGGATATTTTTTAAAAAAAAACTGAAAATTATTCTCAAGAGCCAACACATCAACTACCGCTTTTTCCAACAATTTATCTTCCTGAAAAACAGCAATCTTAACAAAGGTATTTCCTACATCAACTATTAAATTCATATCAAAACTATAAGCAACAAACTTACAAAACCATTTTTTATATCTTTTATTTTTGCGAATATTAAAAATGCTTCTATATTTGCATCCTCGTTTAAAGCGACTGGTGCCTTAGCTCAGTTGGTAGAGCAAAGGACTGAAAATCCTTGTGTCCCTGGTTCGATTCCTGGAGGCACCACCATAAAAAACCCGAACTTATGTTCGGGTTTTTTGGTTTTGATGTTTTTATAATTAATTTCACCTATTTTGAAATCGAAGATCGCAACCAATTCCTTATACTTCAAAATTTTAAGAATACAGTAATTTTATTGAAATTCACTGCCGGGATGAAACGTCTTAACTTTGTGCATGGTATTAACATCGGTATGGTTCATTTCTGTTCCACCCATAGCGTTTAATTTTAAAGTAATCTCCGAAGAATGGGTAAACGTTCCGTCATCATTAAATTTAAATGCACTGTCAAAACTCTTTAGCTCCGCACGTTCAAGAAGGTACTTATTTTGAAGAATGCCATAACAAGGATCTCCAACCGAAGCTTTAAAATGGATCTCCTTATCGCGCGGTTCGGCTGTGGCTCCAGCCTGAATGGCAATACCCCGGCCAAAAACAACCGATCGAATGACCTGTTTATTTATTTTGTCCCATAGCAAGAAACCCATTTCGTCATGAAAAGGCTCCATGGCTTCTTCGCCATGCCGCCATGCGGTCGACTTATAACTCAATCCATCCAAAAACTGCTTTCCGTTTTCCTGCTTTGGAATTGGTTTAAAAGTAGCTATTTCAAAATATGAGGTTTCTGCTATAATATCATCTTGATTGTGATATGATATATCCACACCTACATTTCCTTCCCATACTCCAACCAAAGGAGTAAGAGGTCCTAGTCGTTGAGGGCCATATATTTCATTGTTTTCCATGATATTTAATTAGTGTTACACAATTCCTAAAATTAAGAAATTCAAAGAACTATATCAATTATAAACCCAATAAGATTAGTTTATATTCACCAAAAATCACACAAAATATCGCAATACAACATTCATTCCGGCAGTGTATCTTAATAAAACCAATGCATTTTACATCATCAATTGCAATATCCAAACTTGTCTGTATCTTTGGGGAAAATCCTAAATTATGACCACAACATATTTTCGCAATTACAGCTTGGCACTTATTGTATTTTTAAGTTTTTTTACTTCCAATCTTTTTGCTCAAGAAACGCTTCCCGACAATTTTGATAAGTGGCTCGAATCAGGACGGCAAGATTGGAACATCCCAGGAATGGCCGTTGGAATTGTAAAAAACGGAAAAATAATTTATGCCAAAGGTTTTGGCGAAAAGCGTTTGGGCGGTGGCGAGCCAGTAGATGCCAATACTATTTTCAGTATTGCATCGGTAAGTAAGAATATTACAGCGGCGGCACTTGGTATTTTAGTCGATGAAGGAAAAATTGATTGGGATGACAAAATTGTCAAACACATTCCATGGTTTCAGTTAAACGATCCATGGGTAACACGTGAAGTTACCATCAGGGATGTGCTGACCCATCGGGTGGGCTTAGGTAGAATTTTAGGAAATCGGCTTCAATTTATGACCAACAGCTCACGTGATAGCGTCCTGTACCAAATGCGTTATATGGCACTGGAAAAACCCTTCCGCACGGAGTTTGTTTACAACAACGTCATGTATTCATTGGCAGGACAAATTATTGAGTATGCCGATGGCAGAACGTGGGACACTTTTTTAAAGGAACGCCTGTTTGTGCCACTTGAAATGAATTCGAGCACAACAAGCATTACACAATTAAAAAACAGTGATAACCAAGCTTATCCGCATCAAGAAATCGAAGGAAAAGTAGTGGCTATTGAACGACGCAACTGGGATAATGCCGGACCTGCAGGAGGCATTAACGCATCGGTAAACGATTTAAACAAATGGATGTTGATGCAATTGGGCGAAGCTGGCACCTATAACGGAAAAACCATTATCAGCACCAAACAGATGAACGAAATCCATAAACCACAAATGGTGCGTCTCGTTGGGAATGCAATGGCCGGACAAGAAAGTTATGGTTTTGGTTGGAATATAAGTGACTATAAAGGTAAGCGGGTTTTAACCCATGGTGGTGCTACCGATGGTTTTAATACCGCCATGTATTTGATGCCAGAATTGGAATTGGGCATTATTGTGGTGGGCAATAATTTTAATTCTTTTGGAAATGCTGTGGCATATCAAGTGATGGACAGTTATTTGGGTGGAAATGATATGGACTGGAATGAACGTTATCTTCAAGGCCACAAAAATTCTTATGAGCGCGCCATGAAAGCCAGAAATGAAATTCATAATGCACGGATTAACAAAACAAAACCTAGTTTGGATTTAGATGCTTTTGTTGGCAATTACAAATCTGACGGTTATGGAAAAATAGAAGTAAAAAGAGAAGGCAAAGATTTAATATTACATTTCTGGGACACCAAAGGACTTGAGGCCAAATTAGAACATTGGCATTATGACACGTTTAGAGCGGTTTGGAAAAACCCTGCGCAACGCGAAGAATTTGTACAATTCCATCTGGGCAAAGATGGAAACGTAGCAGCTATGGATTTTCAATTTGTATTACGGCCATTGTTATTACAGGTCGGGGCTTACCCATCAAATTACACGCATACCGAACGGTTTATTAAACAGTAAACTCGTAGATTTTTCATTAAAACATGGCCATAGTTTTTACAGGTTGACCGCCTCAATACATCCGCGATCGGCCATGGTAATATAAATTTTTGAATAGTCGTTACTAAACGTAATATTGGATGGATTTTTTCCCTTCAAAGATATTTCGTTTAATACTAATCCTTCTGGAGATAGCACTACAACGGTTCCTTTGCCATAGCGGGTTACATAAATATTTCCATCGGCGTCACAACGCATTCCATCCAAACCGTGATCTTCAAAAGCGATGAATTCTTTTTTGTTTGCTACCATTCCATTTTCGACAATATCATAAACCCATATCTTACGTTGAACAGATTCATTAACGTATAGTTTCTTTCCATCCGGGCTGACCTCAACACCATTGACCGTTCCCATGTTATCTTCCAAAAGTTCAAATCCATTTTCTTTAGTGACTTTCCATAATTTTCCGGTATTATCGGACCAATTTGGATCACTGGCATAAAGGATTTGATTAGGTGAAATAGCAATATCATTAGGTTGGTGTGCCGTTGCTTCATGCGCAAAAACTTCGATTTTTTTACTGACCAAATCAATTTCAAGAATATTATGGTTGGTATAATCGGCAACAAACATCTGATTGTTTTTGCCAAAGCGAATGCCATTTCCAATACTTCCGTTCGGTAATGTGACAAATACTGAAGTTTCACCATTTGGCGTTATTTTACCTATGGTTCCTTGTTCTTCAAAATTCACAGCATAAATATGACCTTCATAATCGGTTGCCGGCCCTTCAATGCCTTGTGTAAAACTGCCTTCGGGCGTAAAATCATAACTTTTCAAAGGTAATTGGTCTTTGCAAGAATACATTAGCAACATGGTTAAAAGCAATACTAGCGTGTGTTTCATCTGTTTCTAAAACTGGTGTTTGATGGACTGTTAAAAATATTTGAATGTACAATAAATTTCCCAAAACGCCACATCTCGCGTTAATTGACCATATTTTTTATTTTCCAAATCACTATCTTTGAAGCAAACGGAATGTTATGGCAGGACCTTCAAGATTCAAATTTCCGAAGATGGTGCTTTTTGCAATAACTATTTTTGTACGTTATTGTGATATTGGCTACTTATGCACTTTATTACAAGGACCCATTGATTAATTGTACCAAACAGTTGCTCATTGTTCAGGGAGTAGCGTTAATACTTCAAGTCGTATTAAATTATATCAATTACAAATCCAAAGAAAAAATAATCATCCTCACCACCTTATTTGTAAGTGCCATGCTTATTTATGGCATTTTATCCTCTTTCTTCAATTTGGAACTTATGTGTCGGTATTTTAGTTATTGATAGCAATTACTTCACCAATAATAGCTCTTTTAAGTACTTTTGATATCTTTCGTTTTCGGCTTATTGACCCACCAATATAATGGCGGAATCAATAATGGGGCAAATACTAAAGTACTGGTTAATCCACCAATAATAACCGTTGCCAATGGCCGTTGCACATCCGACCCGATACCGCTTGACGTGGCGGCAGGAACCAATCCAAAAATGGCCAAAATAAGAATGGTCAATACTGCTCTTAACTGTTCTTTTGAAACTGAAGCGATTAATGCTTTGCTTAAAGGCTGTTTGGCTTTTGCACGATTTAACGCCGATACCAATAACACGGCAGCCATGACCGAAATCCCAAAAATGGATACAAATCCAACACCTGCCGATACATTAAAATATTGGCCTCTTAGCAATAAAGCGATAATACCGCCAGCCAAAGCAAAAAGCACACAACTGGTTGTTATTAGGGTATCCTTAAAGTTTTTAAACAACATGAACAACACCACAATAACCATGATTAAAGTTAACGGAATGGTAAATGCCAACTGTTTTCCGGCACGTGCCAAGTTTTCATATTGTCCGCCAAAAACCAATTCATAACCTTTCGGAATTTCTAATTGTGCATCAATTTTTTCTTGCAATTCTTTAACATACCCACCTTGATCACGACCTTGAATATTAGCCCGAACCGTGATCATGCGCTTATTATTGTAACGGTAAATATTGGTTTGCCCTTCAACATAACCAATATCTGCCAATTGATCCATAGGCACCAATGCTCCGGTTGCTGAAGGAATCATCAGGTTTTTGATGTCCGCCATCGTCGCTCTAAATTCCGGAAGGTAACGTACCACAATATCATAGCGTTTGGCACCATCGTACAGCACCGAAATTTCTTTTCCGCCAATAGCTGCTTCAATCATATTTTGGATATCGGCAATATTAATTCCGTAACGCGCGGCTTGCTCCCGATTGATGTTTATAGCCAATTGGTCCTGAGTGTTTTCTTGTTCAATATTAACGCCTTGGCTTCCGTCCATGGTTTGCATGATTTGCGCCATAGTTTCGGCTTTTTCGCGCATCATGATCAAATCATCACCAACAATGGAAACTGCCAAATCGGCGGCGCTTCCTGTTACGATTTCCATAACTTGATCAATAATTGGCTGTCCGGAGGTAAAAGTAACACCAGGAAACTCATGCTCCAATTGGGTGCGCATTTTATGAACCAACGCATTTTTAGATAAGGTATCACTCCATTTAGAGTAATCCTTTAATCCTACTAAAATCTCATTTCTATTGGCAGGAAATGGATCTGTACCATCATCGTTACGCCCCGTTTGCGTAATAACATAAGCAACTTGTGGAAATGCAGAAATCACTTCACGGATTTTTGGTGCATATCTGGCGTTTTCTGAAATCGTAATTCCAGCCGGAAAATTGCCTTGCAGAAAGATAGAACCTTCATCCAATTCCGGTAAAAACTCAGAACCTAATTTTGTTCCAAATCCTATCAAAATAAGGACAATGGCAAAACCAATACCGACCGTTTTTTTATGATGCTTAGTAAAAACATCCAATACTTTTACATACTGTTTTTCTAAAAAAGTGAGCACCACGTTTTTGGGTTCTTTAAACTTTTTATCGGGTTGTGACATGGTTTTGCTATACACATACGAAATGACAACGGGTATGAATGTGAGCGCCGCCAGCATGGATCCCAAAACTGCAAAGGACAAGGTTAATGCCATTGGCGAAAACAATTTGCCCTCAACACGGGTCATCAATAAAATGGGCATATAAGCCAAAATGATGATGGTTACGGAAAAAAAGATCTCACGGCCAACTTCTTGTGCCGATAATAAAGTAATCCTAACAATACCTTCTTGACGTTGCTCACGTGTTGCCGTTCGGTATTTCCGGATGAGATGTTCGGTCATAATAACCGCACCGTCCACAATAATCCCAAAATCAATTGCCCCCAAAGAAAGCAGATTGGCAGGAATACCTGTAAACTGCATTATAATGAATGCAAATAACAACGAAAATGGAATGGTCAAAGCCACCACCAAGGCACTTCTAACACTTCCAAGAAAGAATATCAAGATAATAACGACAATACTAACGCCTTCAAACAAGGTTTTTCCAACCGTGCTCAACGAATGGTCAATTAAAAATCCACGGTCATAAAGCGTTCTGATCGTCACGTCGTCGGGAAGCTCATGTTCTTGCAATTCGGCGATGCGCTGTTTGAGTTCAACCAGAACTTCACTCGGATTTTCAAATTTCCGAAGTAAAATAATACCTTCAACCCCATTGTTAACGTCAATATTTTCATCGGGTACAGAATACCCCAAAACACCACTTGGCGGCGGCGGTGCAATTTCTACACTCGCCACATCTTTTATAAATATGGCAACACCGTTAACGGCTTTTAAGACAATGTTTTCAATGTCTTTCTCATTTTTTATCGCTCCCAATCCCCTGACGGCAAAACCTTGTCCGCCACGTTCCATGATATTTCCGCCGGTATTATGATTATTGGCAATAACGGCATCTTCTATGTCCGAAAAATTAAGATCGTATTTGCGGAGTTTATCAGGATTAACAAGAATATGAAACTGTTTTAGCGGTCCACCAAAAGTTGTAATATCCGCAACGCCATTGGTTTGCAACAAGTACGGTTCGATAATCCAATCTTGAATATCCCGTAACTCGGTTGGCGAATAACTTGGCGGTGCTTCTACCACGTATCTAAAAATCTCACCAACTGCTGTTGAAAGTGGTGCCAATTCTGAAACCACACCTTCGGGCAACTCGGCACTTGCCAACCGCTCCATAACTTGCTGACGTGCAAAATAATCGTCGGTATCATCTTTAAAGGTCAATTGCACCACTGATAATCCAAAAATCGTTCGGCTTCTTCTATCAATCACATTAGGCACATCTTGCAATACACGCTCTAACGGAATGGTAACTTGCTGCTCCACTTCTTCCGCTGCTCGGCCCTGATATTGTGCTACGACAATGACGTTCGTATCAGCAATATCGGGATAAGCTTCTATTTTGAGTTTTGTAAAACAATAGTAACCAATACCCATAATAAGTAAGCTTAAAGCCACTATTAGAGGACGGTTTTTATGTGAAAATATGAGGAGATTTTTAATCACTTGTAATAGAAATTATAATTATGAAATGACCAGATTCAGCTTACCAAACACTAACTTTATGAGTGACAATAAATCCACCACGGTATTGCGCCCTTAAATTGCTTAATGCCGATTTTACTTTGTCTTCGGTATCAATAAAGGTGATGTACATGGATGCTTCATCAAACGAGAATAATTGCGACGGCTGTTTTAACCGATTATGTTTGCCAAAACCAGAATATCCCATAACGGATGTTGCGCCGGCAATTCCATTCTCTATCAGCAATTTCATAATAAACTGATGTAAAGGCTTTACACCTTTCAGTTCGTCTTTATCGATAAATACTTGTGCTTGTAACATGTTCTTATTTTTTTAATATCCAAAGGATAAGCCTTTGAGCTGCAAAACGCCTTCGACAGCCAGTTCGTCAGTAGTAGAAATTCCGTCAAATATGATAATGCGATCACCAATCTGCTGACCTATCTTAACTTCCTTACGTTCAAATTCATTTTCGGAAATTTTCTTGAACACATAATGTCGGCCTTGTACCGTAACCAATGCATTTTGATGAACACTCAGATTGTGATGGTCACTCAAATTAAAAGTTACGTCGCCAAACATCCCCGATTTTAATTTTCTTGAAGAATTATCCACACTAATCCGCACTTTTACCATTCGCGTGCTCGGATCAACAATTTCAGCAATGGCATCTACCCTACCCGTAAATTCCGTGTTTGGGAACGCATTGAATTGAATACTGCATGTGCTATTTTCCTCAATATTTCCAATTTGATTTTCTGGAATATCACAGATTAAAAATGCTGTTCCTGCTTTTGATTTCCGCAATACATCAACCGAAAAACCAGCAGATACCAATTTAGATTCGTGCTCCATAAGTGCTGCTTTTTCATTGGCAAGTGCACTTTGCTCCATGGCCAAGGCACTTTCGGAATCCAGTAAATCCTGTCCCGTGGCCACACCATGTGCTTGTAAATCTTTAGTGCGCTCAAGTTCAATCCGACGTTGTTTTAAATTGATGTTTGAAATTTGATTAATATTGATCTGCAGTTGTGCCAATTGTGTAAAATGACTTGCCAATTCATGGTTTTCAAACAAAATCAAAGGCTGATTGGCACCTTCCCGCGAAGCAACAACAGTAGCTGCAATATGGGCCGGTGCCATAAACTTGGACGAAAGTGTATCGTTATTTAAGATTTCTGTTTTAAAAAAATCCAAATGCGATACATCAGAAAACTGAATATTTATGCCATGGTTACTAACTATTGGCGAATGTCCTTGCAAACCCTCCGATTTCGTTTCACTTCCACATGAAGTCATTAAAAATGAAAGAAAAACCATGAAAAATAGATGCTTCATTATTGTGCTAATTGATTGATTAAACCTGCTGCATAAAGCAGTTGAATATGACTTTGACGATAATTCTGTAAAGCCTCGTTATAGTGTTCTTGGGTTTCGAGCCAGCTGCTTTGCGCTTCCAAAAAATCGATAATAGTTGTTCCACCTCTGAGATATGCATATTGAACATTATCCAAAATGGTTTGCGATTGCTCCAACAGCCATTGGTAAGATTCTACATTTTTCAAATGTATTTGATAACTATCATAGGCCGTAGAAATCTCCGTTTGGATTTGCCTTTGCAATGCATAAAGTTGCTGCTCTGCTTGCTCTTTTTGAATGATTGACTTTTTGATTTCACCTTGATTACGATCAAAAAAAGGCAAAGCGATGGATGCCGAAAAACCGATATGCGGAATCCTATTTTGCGAATTGTAAATCACCCCAATTTCCGGTTGCGGATAAGACAAACTCTTTTGAAGCTTAATATTTTGGTCAGAAAAAGC
>NZ_DATJCY010000177.1:0-9848 GCF_035577925.1 Gelidibacter sp.
GGATAATATTGCCATTAATATTAAGTTAAAAGAAGGTAAAACCAATTTCTGGTTTGGCGATATTACTGCTGGTGGTGGCGTTTCGGAAGATAATGCCTTGTACGTGGCGCAACCCAAATTGTTTTATTACAGTCCAAAATACAGCGTGAATCTTATTGGTGATTTAAACAATATTGGCGAAGTTGCTTTTTCACGTCGTGATTATTTTAATTTTTCAGGCGGATTTAGAGCGCCAAGCCGTCAAAGTGGAACGACGATCAATTTAGGAAATAATAATCTCGGCTTTTTATCTATGCAGAACAATCGGGCGAAAGATATCAATACCAAATTTGGCGCGGCCAACTTTAGCTATTCACCAAATAAAAGATTGACGTTGAGCGGATTTGGAATTTTATCAAGCAACAGAACCGATTTACAGGAAAACCGATCGGTACAATATACCAATTCCGATTTGGGAATTCCGGATGAAGATACGCAAAGTAATACACGTCAGCGCAGTGATTTGACAATGCTAAAATTAAGTTCAAAGTACAAACCCAACGATCGCAATCAGTTGGATTATGAAATTTTGGGGCGTTTGTCAAAAGAATCCCAAGATCAAAATTTTCTGTCTTCTGTTATTGGAAATATCGATCAGTTTGAAAAAACAAAGCCGTTTAGTGTCAATCAAAATTTGAGTTATTACTACACTTTGGATGACAAGAATATTTTCGCCTTTGAAGCGCAGCATTTGTTGCAAGATGAAGATCCGTTTTACAATGCCATTATTGAAGAAAAAAGCAATTATAAAAAAACCGCCGATAATTTAGGATTGGATCCTAACCAGTTAGATTATAATATAGCTCAAGATAAACGTGTCAAATCCAACCAATTGGATGCCAAATTAGATTATTGGAATATTTTGACCGCAAAAAGCAACATCAATTTTACGTTGGGTACCATTTTGAGCAAACAGAATTTTGATTCCGAAATTTTCCAATATTTGGATGACGATACCATTTTTAATCCGACGCCAACTTTTAACAATGGTTTGGATAGTAATAACACCGATTATAACTTTAGCGATATTTATTTGGGTGCGCACTACCAATTTAAAACCGGTATTTTCACGATTACACCAGGCGTTTCGGCACATGCTTACAGTTCTAAAAATGTTCAGTTTGGAGAAGCCTATACCCATAATTTCTTTAAAATCCTTCCTGATTTTGACATGCGCATTCAGCTAAAAAGAAGCGAAAACATCTCTTTGACTTATGCCATGAATACCCAATTTACCGATGTGACCAATTTAGCAAAAGGTATCGTGCTCAATAACTATAATTCCATTTTCTCAGGAAATGAAAGTTTGGACAATGCACTTTCGCATAATGTGAATCTGCGATATTTTAGCTTTAACATGTTTAATTATACCAACGTCAGTGGTGGTATCAGTTATAGCAAAAAGATTGATCAAATACGTAATTTGACCAATTTTGAAAGTGTAATCCGAACCAATTCACCGTTCAACTCTGCTTTTGCCGATGAAACAGTGAGTGCCAACGGGCGTTTTCAAAAACGATTTGGGAAGTTGCAAGCTTCGGTAAATGGTAATTTTAATTATTCAAAATTCAATCAGTTTATCCAAGGATTGCGCTCGGTCAATGAAAGTTACTCACAAAATTATGGTGCCGAATTGCGGACCAATTTTAGAGAAGCGCCCAATGTGACTTTAGGATATCGTTATGGTATTCAAGATAGTGATCAGGGTTCTACACGCAGTAAATTTTATACCAAAACGCCATCTGTTGAAGTGGATGCCTTGATTTTGAAAACTTTGACGTTTAAAACAGATTATGCGTATAATAATTTCAGTAATAATGAGCGCACCATCAACGATTATCAATTTTGGAATGCCTCATTAGCTTACAGAAAAAACAAAGATGCCAAATTGGAATATGCGTTAAAAGCAACTAACTTGTTGGACACCAGATCGCAAAGCCAGAGTAATACGAGCAATATCTCAGTAAGTGCCACCGAATATTTTATCCAACCTCGTTTTGTGACGTTTAGAGTTATTTATTCGCTGTAGGTTTATTATAAAAACACGATTAAAAAGGACAATTTCATAAGAACTTGTCCTTTTTCTATTTAGAATTTTAAATAATAGTTGTATTTTCATGCACTTAATTTCACTACCTAAAAAAACAAATTAAAACATGAAAAAAATTTTATTAGGCGCATTCTTAATGTGCTTTATGCTTACGGTAACGGCACAAAATAAAAACGCTGTTATTGAGAACATGATTAAGGAGGCCAATGAGAATTCGCAATTAGAAAAGTTGGGACATCATTTGATGGATGTGATCGGTCCGCGATTGGTGGGAACTCCACAGATGAAACAAGCTCATGATTGGGCCGTTGAAACTTATAAGAAATGGGGGATTGCTGCCGAAAACCAACAGTACGGCGAATGGAAAGCTTGGGAGCGTGGCGTTACCCATATTGACATGGTTTATCCACGCGTACAATCATTAGCTGGTACGCAATTGGCTTGGAGCGCAAGTACAGGACCAAAAGGTGTCACTGCCGAAGTGGTTATTCTTCCAACGGTGAAAGATGCTGCTGAATTCCAGACATGGTTAAAGAGCATTAAAGGGAAATTTGTGATGGTTTCTGAATACCAAATTACAGGACGACCGGATTATAACTGGGAGGAATTTGCTACTCCAGAGTCTTATGAGAAAATGAAAAATGATCGTGATGCCGCTTCAAAAGCATTTCGTGAAAACATGGAAAGAACAGGTTTCAACGCCCGAAATATCCATGAAGCTTTAGAAAATGCAGGAGCAGCAGGGATTGTGTCTTCGTACTGGTCCAAAGGTTTTGGTGCCAACAAAATATTTTCATCACGAACTAAAAAAATTCCAACCGTTGATCTGCAATTAGAAGATTATGGGATGTTATACCGTTTGGCAGAATATGGCGATAAACCGAAAATTAAAATAGTTGCCGAATCTAAAGATTTAGGTGTGGCACCAACATTTAATACCATTGCTCAAATAAAGGGCACTGAAAAACCAGAGGAATATGTGATTCTTTCTGCACATTTTGATTCTTGGGATGGCGGTACAGGTGCAACAGACAATGGCACAGGAACTTTGGTGATGATGGAGGCGATGCGTTTGTTGAAGAAGTTTTATCCAAATCCAAAACGTACTATTTTAGTAGGCCACTGGGGCAGTGAAGAGCAAGGATTGAATGGTTCGCGTGCGTTTGTTGAAGATCATCCTGAAATGATGGAAAATATCCAAGCGGTGTTCAACCAAGATAATGGAACAGGTCGTGTGGTCGATTTATCGGGTGCAGGCTATTTGTATGCTTACGATTATTTAACCCGTTGGTTGCGTTCGGTTCCAAAGGATATCAGCAAACATATTAAAACCAATTTCCCAGGTTCGCCTTCAGGAGGTGGTTCTGACAACGCTTCTTTTATTGCTGTTGGTGCACCGTCATTTAACTTAAGTGCTTTGAACTGGTCGTATTGGAACTACACATGGCATACTAATCTTGATACTTATGATAAAATTGTTTTTGACGATGTAAGAAGCAACGCTATCCTGACCGCTATTTTGGCGTATGAGGCTAGTGAAGATGATGAAAAAGTGTCTCGTGAAAAAATTGTATTACCGGTTAACGAGCGTACCGGCAAACAAATGGAATGGCCAACACATCGTTCGCCAGAACGTAAAGGAGGCTTGGATTAATTTCTAAATTCTTATAAAACTAAAAAACCTTCAGCAGTAATGTTGAAGGTTTTTTTGTGTTAGATTAAGTCTAGATTCTAGTATCTGAAATCTAATTGTCTATTTGAAACGCCGCTCTCACTTTATCCACATAATCCAATTTTTCCCAAGTAAAAAGCTCTACATCCATTGTTAATTTAGTGCCATTAAATTGTTCAAAGGTTTTGGAAACGGTTTCATTAACGCGGCCCATGTGGCCATAAGCAGCAGTTTCACTATACATTGGCTGACGTAGTTTTAAACGTTTTTCTATGGCTGCCGGGCGCATATCGAAAATTTCAGATAGTTTTTCTGCAATTTCGCCATCTGTTAAGTTAAATGGGCAAGTGCCATAAGTATCTACATAAATAGATGTTGGTTGTACCACGCCAATAGCATAGCTTACTTGCACTAAAACCTCGGTACAAACACCGGCTGCAACAAGGTTTTTAGCAATATGACGTGTAGCATAAGCAGCACTTCTATCAACTTTACTCGGGTCTTTTCCAGAAAATGCACCACCGCCATGAGCACCTTTGCCACCATAAGTATCCACAATAATTTTTCGGCCGGTTAATCCCGTGTCGCCATGCGGTCCACCAATTACAAACTTTCCAGTTGGATTGATATGATAGGTAATATCATCATTGAATAATTCCTGAATTTGCTCAGGAAGCCCTGCAACAACTCTCGGAATTAAAATATCAACAATATCTTTTCTGATTTTTTCCAACATTTCAGTGTCCGCAGCATCCACATCAGCTTTTGAGTCTGATTTTGGTTTTACAAAATCGTCGTGTTGTGTAGAAACCACAATGGCATCAATACGCTGAGGTACATTATCATCGCTATATTCGATAGTGACTTGACTTTTGGAATCTGGTCGTAAGTAGGTAATATCCTTATTTTCTCTGCGTAAAGCCGCTAGTTCAATCATCAAACGATGCGAAAGATCCAATGCTAAAGGCATATAATTTTCGGTTTCGTTGGTGGCATAACCAAACATCATACCTTGATCGCCTGCACCTTGTTCTTCTTTGTTGGCTCGGTCAACACCTCTGTTGATATCTTCGGATTGCTCGTGAATGGCTGAAAAAACGCCACACGAATTGCCGTCAAACATATACTCACTTTTGGTATAGCCAATTTTATTGATGGTGTCTCTTGCAATTTTTTGAACGTCCAAGTAAGTTTGTGATTTCACCTCGCCGGCAAGAACCACTTGTCCCGTTGTAACCAAAGTTTCACAAGCCACTTTAGAGTCTTTGTCAAACGCTAAAAAGTTGTCTATTAAAGCATCACTAATTTGATCTGCTACTTTATCTGGATGACCTTCAGAAACACTTTCTGAAGTGAATAGATATGCCATAACCTGTTGTTTATTATATATTTGGATAGGATTTGACGTTGAGCGTCGAAGGTAGTTTCCACTGCCTTTAGCATTTTTAACTCTATGGTTTTTTAATAGAGTCTCATCCTCGGATTCCGATTCTGAAGAGGTTGCAATCAGTCAAATCTTTCCTCTTGATTATTTTAGGCAAAAGTAAAAAAATTAAATGGATGGCAAATCCTTTTATTTCGTTTTAGTTAGAAAATTAAAATTCGATTATTTTTTTTCAACCTTATTTTTTAGTGCTAACTCACTGTTTATATGATAAAAATCGATATTTATAGGACAATGAAAATAGGTGTTTTAAAAAATATTTTGATATTTATTTGGAATTGTAACTTTTGTATTGCAATATTTGTGCTCACAAAGTTCAAAATCTTATTGAAGTGTTATCAAGAAAGGTGGAGGGATTAGACCCGATGAAGCCTTGGCAACCCTTAAAAATTCCTGCGTAGGCAGGAATCTTATTAAGAAGGTGCTAAATTCTACTTAATTCCTGATTCATTTATCAGGTAATTGGATAGATAACTAAACATAATTACCCATCTGTAATTGTTATTTTCTTTTTAACATTTTTCTATTTGATCCGTCAGTGATGACGCATTTGTTCCGATTGTTTTCGGGATTGGTTTAATTTATTTATTAACTCAAAAATTTAGAAAAATGAGTACACAAAAATTCGCAACCCAAGCGTTGCACGCCGGACACGATGTTCAATCCAATGGAGGTACTAGAGCAGTGCCAATTTATCAATCGACAGCTTTTGTTTTTAGAGATTCTGATCATGCTGCCAATTTGTTCGCGCTTGCCGAACCTGGTAATATTTACACCAGAATCAACAATCCAACCACCGATATTTTAGAACAGCGCGTTGCTGCTTTGGATGGAGGTATTGCAGCTGTAGCTACTTCTTCGGGAATGGCTGCTATTGCTACGAGTTTGCTTACATTATTAAGAGCAGGAGATCATATTGTGGCGTCAAGTAGTTTGTACGGCGGTACTTACAATTTATTGAATGTGACGTTGCCAAGACATGGTATTACAACCACATTTGTCGATCCATCGGATGCAGAGAATTTTAATAAAGCCACCCAAGAAAATACGCGTGTGTTTTTTATTGAATCTTTAGGAAATCCTAAATTGGATGTGTTAGATATCAGAGCGATTTCTGATGTTGCAAAACAAAATAAAGTGCCATTATTTGTTGACAATACCGTAGCCACTTCTTATTTGCTAAAACCTATTGAACATGGTGCGGATATCGTAATCCACTCCTTGACAAAATATGCCAACGGTAACGGAACCGCTATTGGAGGTGCTATTGTAGATGCTGGTAATTTTGATTGGGCCAATGGTAAATTCCCGGAATTTACGGAGCCATCGCCAGGATATCATGGTTTGGTTTATGCCGATGTATTGAAAAATGCTTCATTTATTGCAAAAGTACGAATTGAAGGTCTTCGTGATTATGGTTCTGCATTGAGTCCGTTTAATGCGTTTCAAATTATCCAAGGTTTGGAAACACTGGAATTGCGAATCAAACAACACAGCAAAAACGCTTTGGAGTTGGCTAAATGGCTTCAAGAACAAGACGAAGTAACTTGGGTAAATTATCCAGGATTGGAATCAAGTCCGTATAAAGCCTTAGCTGATAAATATCTGCCGGAAGGCAAAAGTGGCTTAGTTACTTTTGGTGTTATTGGAGGTTATGAATCAGCAAAAACCATTGCTGATAAAACAAAATTATTTTCATTATTGGCAAATATTGGAGATACCAAATCGCTCATCATCCATCCAGCAAGTACCACCCATCAGCAATTATCTGATGAAGCTCAAGAATCGACCGGAACGACCAAGGATTTAATCCGTTTATCAGTTGGATTGGAGCATATCGACGATTTGAAAGCGGATTTAAAACAGGCTTTTAAAATAGTTAGTGAAGCTGTTTTACAAAATTCATCCAAGTAAAAGGAGTCATAATCATGAGCGAATTAACATTTAGTGTTCAGGGCGAAAGTGCTTCTGAGGCAAAGTTTATTGCCAAAACACGACAGTTTAGACTGGTGGTTGATGAACCTGAAACTTTAGGTGGTACTGACGAAAACGCAAATCCTGTTGAATATATTCTGGCTGGTTTAGCTGGATGTATAAACGTAGTTGGGCATTTGGTTGCAAAAGAATTGGGGTTTTCCATCAAGAAGTTACATGTTGAAGTTAGCGGAAACATTAATCCTGATCGGTTATTTGGAGTTTCTAATGACGAGCGAGCTGGTTTTAAGGCTATCGATTTAAAATTAATACCAGAAACCGATGCTTCTATTGAAACTTTGGCCAAATGGCTAAGAATTGTTCAAGACAGATGTCCGGTTAAAGATAACTTAACTAATAGCACTCCTGTAAAGGTGAGTGTTGAAAAGCAATACGCAGTTTAATAGATGTCACCATTAAATTACATCCAAATTCCAAACTACACCCTAGAAAGTGGTAAGACAATGAACTTAAAATTGTCTTACCAGCTTTTTGGACAACCTTTAGGTAGCGCGCCAATTGTGCTTGTTAACCATGCGCTAACAGGTAATAGCAATGTGGCCGGAAAGGGCGGTTGGTGGCTGGATTTGATTGGCCCTGATAAGGTAATCGACACCAATGTTTATACTATTTTATCATTCAACATTCCTGGGAATGGATACGACGGTTTTACAGTCGAAAATTACAAGGATTTCATTGCTAGGGATATCGCCAAATTATTTTTGGAAGGTTTAAAACAACTTCAGATCACCAAGCTTTTTGCTTTGATCGGTGGTTCGTTGGGCGGAGGAATTGCTTGGGAAATGGCGTTTTTAGCACCAAATTTAGCCACACATTTAATACCTGTGGCAAGCGATTGGAAATCGACCGATTGGCTCATAGCTAATTGTCAAATTCAGGAGCAGTTTTTAGTCAATTCAAGCAATCCCGTTCATGATGCCCGCATGCATGCCATGTTGTGTTATAGAACGCCAAAATCATTTAAAGAACGTTTCCAACGCAGTAAAAATGACGATTTAGAGATTTTTAATGTTGAGAGTTGGTTGTTGCACCACGGCAAAAAATTGCAGGAGCGGTTTCAATTATCAGCTTATAAATTGATGAATCAATTGTTGAAAACGATCGATGTCACAAAAAATAATGGAGATGATCCTAATATTTTAAATGCCATCCATTCCAACATCACGATTGTTGGCGTGGATTCTGATTTGTTTTTTACGGCTGAAGAAAATCGTGAAACTCAAAGGCAATTGGCATTGATCCACCCAAATGTAACCTATAGTGAAATCAATTCCGATCATGGCCATGATGCATTTTTAATAGAATTTGAACAATTGGAAAAAATTATAGAACCCATCTTTAGACCAGATACAGCACATAAGAAAATGAAAATATTAAAATTTGGAGGAAAATCTTTGGCCAATGGCGAAGGGCTTCAAAGAACCATTGCCATTATAAAGAAAAAAGTAGAAGACCATGAAAAAATTGCCGTTGTGGTTTCGGCACGCGGTAATGCAACCGATGAGTTAGAAGCTATTTTGACCAAAGCATCACGTAAAGAGGCTTATCAAGAGGATTTTGAAGCATTAAAAACTTATCAATCTGAGCCTTTAAAATCTGTGGATCTTACGGCTGAGTTTTCGGCTTTAGAAAATATATTTCAGGGCGTAACGCTTTTGGGCGATTACAGCGACAAAATAAAAGCTGAGGTTTTGGCTTCGGGCGAAATTATTTCTTCCAAAATGATTACGGCTTTATTGAAAGCAGAAGGTATCAATGCAAATGCTGTTAATGCTACACAACTAATTAAAACCGAAGGTGATTATCTTAATGCACAGCCTGTTGAAAAAGCTTCTCGTGAAAAGGTGTTGGCGTATTTTAAAAACTGTAATGGTACGACGGTTAATATAGTTACTGGTTTTATTGGTTCCAACTCTAAAAATGAAACGACTTTATTAGGTCGAAATGGGAGTAATTATTCGGCGTCATTATTGGCCAATTATTTGGATGCTGAAGAATTGCAAAATTTCACCCATGTTAATGGTATTTATACGGCAAATCCTGATTTGGTGGCCGATGCCAAAAAAATCAGGGAATTATCTTTTGCTGAAGCCAATGAGCTCGCCAATTTTGGAACCAACGTTTTACACGCCAAAACCATCATTCCGTTATTGGAAAAAAATATCAAACTTCGGATTTTAAATACGTTTAATCCTGATGATGAAGGCACTTTGATTTCCGCAAAAGCAAATACCAAGGAAGTGACCTCGCTTTCTATTTTGGACAATGTGGCATTGATCAACTTTGAAGGCCGTGGATTACTCGGGAAAGTAGGTGTTGATGCCCGAATTTTTAAAGCCTTGAGCCAGCATAATATTAGTGTGAGTATTGTTTCGCAAGGTTCTTCTGAGCGCGGTATTGGATTGGTCATTGATGCCGATAAAGCAACCCAAGCCGTTATTGCTCTAGAACGTGAGTTTGAAAACGATTTTTATTCGCAAGATGTGAGTAAAATTGGAGTCATTGACGATGTTTCGGTCATTTCTATTATCGGTATTGAGTTGGGTTCGTTTCATAAACCTTTTAATGCTTTGATCAAAAACCAGATTACGCCATTGCTGTTCAACAATACTATTACAGGTAAAAACGTGAGCTTGGTAGTGCGCAAA
>NZ_DATJCY010000178.1:0-22889 GCF_035577925.1 Gelidibacter sp.
GATAAATCGACTGCCTTTTTTATTTTTCCTTCATCTAAATTATCACCGTAAAAATGATATTCCACCGACACGGTATGATAGATTTTTGGATGTTCGTCGGTCAATTCACCATAGGTATCAATTCTGAAATCTGAAATTTGCACTTTCATCTTATCCAAAATAGAAACGACATCCAATCCTGAGCATCCTGCCAATGATGACAGCATCATTGCTTTTGGTCGCAATCCTGAATTATGGCCACCATTTTCTTCGGAGGTGTCCATAAACAATGTTTTTCCGCTTGGATTATCAGATTCAAATTGTGAATTTCCTTTCCAATGTGTAATGACTTTATCTTTCATGTTTTTATTTATTTAGTTCTTCAATGATTTTTGTTGCCGTTGCGTTAACTGAAGCCTGTGCTTTCATTATGGATTCCTTAATCATCGCTTCTTGTGGAACCATATCTACCGTTGAGGCAATAGCTTTAAGATACCAATCTTCCCAGGCTTTAATAATTTCAATTTGTTCTGATAATTTATCACCATTTTGGATGGCGATTTGACCTTGCTTCAATTCTTCATTCAACCGTGACATAGCTGCTTTTTCAATGGTTTCAATCATATCATCAGCCGTCTTTGCATCAGCATTTAATAATATATGGGCCACGTTCATGGAACCAATCCCAACGTTTTTAAGTGTTTGTTGAGACACTTTATCCAAACGATCGTTATCAGTATGATAAAACTGATCAGTAAAATGCCAAAATAAAACACTAGGAATATCATTTTGCAAAAAAGGCGCATGATCACTACCGCCTTCGTATGGATTAGTATTCACTTCCCAATTGGCACGTTTGCCCTGCGCTTCAAACTCTCGGATTACAAAATCGTTTAAATAGTGTGGTTTCATTTGTTCTAAACTCAGCACGCGACCGCCCCATTCGGAATGCTTGTCATTACCGCGGGTCCAAATCGCACTCGGATCCGGCATTTTTTCAATCAGAAAAGATCCTCCTGTAATAGCAGTATTTTCACCGACCATATCTAAACTAATTCCCCATTTAATGTCCTTGGCTCGGGTTTCATCTTCTTGAACATAACGTCTCGTCGATACAATTTCGTCACCCCAAAGAAAGGTTAAAGTACGGGTTGGATCCCATGATTTTTCATTTATTAATTTAGCAGAAAGCACGGCCATTTCCAAAGCAACACCAACCCCTGTGGCGTTATCATTTGCGCCAGGCTCTTGTACATGCGCACTAAAAACTAGACGCTCTTTGGCCAACTTACTGCCTCTAATATCGGCAACAACAGTTAAATCTTCAGATTCGTAAATTTTAGTTTCAATGTGTACATTAAGATTTAAATTTCCTTCTGAAATTTGCGTTTTAAGTCGCTCTTTAGCTTCGTAGGACAAGGCAATTGCCCAGCCTTTAGTTATTGTGTCCATAGGAATGGAACGAAATTGAATAGATGTGGTATTTTTTTCTGGTTGCAAATAAGATGGATTATCATAAGTGATGACGCCAACAGCGCCACCTTGCACGACGGCCGTATTAAAAATTCGTGAGGGACTGGTTTCGGCAAATACAATTTTACCTTTAACATCCATACTTTTTATTTGCTGAATATCTTTAATATAGATCACTTCGGCCGTAACACCATTTTTTGGTGTACTATAAGAATTTATCGCGACCATATTTCGGTTGGTTGCTTGTGTTAAAAGCGGTTTTTCTTGGCCACTAAAACTAACCTTGGCATCAATAATCTCCCAAGTCGGGTGTTTTAGCGCACGTTTTTCAATGCGATAGGTCAATCGGTTGCTTGCCGACGCTTTTTCTTCCAAAACAAAACCCGCAGCCTCCAAGTGCTTAGCAATAAAGTTAATACTCTTGTTAAAACCAGTGTTTCCTACAACCCGCCAATATTGCTCAACAAATGCCGTCGTTTCATAAGCCAAATCACCAGTGAAGTTTTTTAAAACAGATGCTTCAAAAGTTTCCTGGATAACTTGTTTTTTTATTGTTTGTGCTTGAATTAGATTCGTTAAAACAAAGCTGAAAAGCAATAAAAATCGTACTTTTTTGGTCATGGCCGCGTATATTTTCAAAGGTAAATTAAATATTGATTCTTTATTTTATAAGACTTTGGATTTTGGATTTTAATATAGGCAAAATATCCTTCTCAAACCAAGGATTCCGAGTCAACCAAAAGCGATTCCTCGGACTTGGATGCGGCAAGGGGAAATACATGGGCAAATACTCTTGATAATTACCAACGGTTTCTGTCAAAGTTTTCTTTGCTTCTTTTTTCAAATAATACTTTTGGGAATATAAGCCGATCAAAAGGACCAACTCCACCTTTGGCATAAACTCCAATAATTGTTCGTGCCATTGCGGTGCACATTCCGGGCGTGGTGGTAAATCGCCGCCTTTACCTCTACCTGGATAACAAAATCCCATGGGAACAATGGCAAAATTTTTCTCGTCATAAAACTGTTCGTTGGTAACGCCAAGCCAATTCCGTAATTGTTTGCCACTGGCATCGTCCCAAGGTACTCCAGACGCGTGTACTTTTGTTCCTGGTGCTTGACCGATAATAACGATCTTTGACTCTTGATTAGCGGTCACCACAGGTCTGGGTCCAAGTGGTAAATGTGCCTTACAAAGACTACAATTTCGTATTTTGGAGAGTAAATCTTCCATAATTCATGAAACACCTTGTTTTATATCGATTAGTAACCTTTTTACCTCCTTAACATTCATATCGAAATCAATTAAACGTATTTTTTTATGACTTTAACCTATCAAAACAAAAAAACAGAAAGATTTTAGGTCAAAAAAGCGATAAAAAATGGCATCTGAACCATAGTTTAAGACTTGTGTTTACCAGCTACGACTATTACAATTTCGCCTTTGGGAGGCTTTGCAGTATAGTGTTCCAGAACTTCTTTAGCCGTTCCTCTAACGGTTTCTTCATAGAGTTTTGTCAATTCTCTTGAAACCGAAATACGCCGATCTTCTCCAAAATATTCGCAAAATTGAGCTAAGGTTTTGATGAGTTTATGAGGACTTTCATAAAAAATAATCGTTCGCGTTTCTTCGGACAAAAAGGTCAATCGGGTTTGTCGTCCTTTTTTGACGGGTAAAAAACCTTCAAATACAAATTTGTCATTAGGAAAACCGCTGTTCACCAAAGCTGGTACAAAAGCGGTTGCGCCGGGCAAACAGTCCACTTCAATATCATTTTCTATACAAGCACGCGCCAACAGAAATCCAGGATCGGAAATGGCAGGCGTTCCGGCATCACTAATTAAAGCGACTTGAGTTCCTGATTTTATCTTTTCCACCAAATGTTCGACCGTTTTATGCTCGTTGTGCATGTGATGGGATTGTGAAGGCGTTGCAATATCGTAATGCTTTAAAAGCTTTCCAGATGTACGGGTATCTTCGGCCAGAATTAAATCCACTTCCTTCAGGACTTCAACGGCCCTAAAAGTCATGTCTTTTAAATTGCCAATGGGCGTGGGTACAATAAATAATTTGCTCATTAATTAATCAAACTTTCCTTCTATGACCGACATGAAACGGGCTTCGACATCCTCTTTTCCTATCCAACCGTTATAATCTGGCTTGACGATATTCTGGATTAAATTTTTGGCTTCATCAAAAGAACTTGAGGTATTGATCTGCGAAAGCACACGTTCATAATCTTCGCGCTCGCCATCAAACAGATATTTAATAAAGGCTATTTTATCGTTAAGACCAATAGTAAGGCCATTTTTAAGCTTGTCATTTAATGATTTTTTGAGATGCTCCTGATGATTTGAACTTGGCACCGGATCAAAAACCGGCATGTTTTTGAAGCCTGCGGTCAAGGTATCAAAATCATTTTTTGCAGGGTCTATTTCTGGGAGCGGCTGGTCAAAAAAAGCATCGATTTCTTGGGTTTCATGAGGCATTTGTGCCACAATATCTTTTATTTTTTCCATTACGGGTTCAACAATATCATCGTGTTCTACCTCTTCAAGATTGACATAAATTTTATCTCCGCGTTCAATCGTATCACTCACTTCATTGTTGAAAGCAACATCCAACATTTCAAAAAAAGACGAATCGACACCAATAGTAGGTTGTGGTTCTTCTAGATTTTCATTGACAAATTTAAGTACGCTTAACTTTTCAAACAAGAGACCTGCCTCACGATGCAACTCAATTACGTTTTCTCTTCCCTTCAACTTTAGAATTCGATGGGCTATACTCATGAGCTCGGACTCCAATTTCTTCTTCATAACTTTTATCTTTAATTCGATTTAATACTTTTGATTTTAATAAATTTGCAGCACCTTTCTATAATAAGAAGAGCGGTTTTATTTTAGTGTTAAAATTACAAAATGTTTCTTGAAAATACAGTAAATCCCAAAGAACAATTTGGGTGGATTGAGGTGATATGCGGCTCTATGTTTTCGGGTAAAACAGAAGAATTGATCCGCCGTCTTAAACGTGCACAGTTTGCAAAACAGAAAGTTGAGATCTTCAAACCTGCAGTTGATGTGCGCTATGACGATAGCTTTGTAGTGTCGCATGATGCCAATGAAATTCGATCAACGCCCGTTCCTGCTGCAGCCAATATTCCTATTTTGGCCGATGGTTGTGATGTGGTTGGCATTGATGAAGCCCAGTTTTTTGATGATGAAATCGTCAGGGTTTGCAATGACTTGGCCAACAAAGGCATCAGGGTTATTGTTGCTGGACTGGACATGGATTTTAAGGGCAATCCTTTTGGTCCCATGCCCAACTTAATGGCCACTGCAGAGTATGTCACTAAAGTGCATGCCATTTGTACACGCACCGGAAATTTAGCACAATATAGCTACAGAAAAGCACACAGTGATGCCTTGGTCCTTTTGGGAGAAGTAGATGAATATGAACCCCTAAGCCGTGCTGCTTTTTACAAAGCCATGCAAAATGATAAAATCAGAAATATGAAGGTTAACGATGCCCAAGAAATTAACCAAAAACCAAACAACTCCAATGCCTAAAGCGCAAGAAACCATTCTCGAAATTGACCTTTCTGCTTTAAAACACAATTTTGACTATCTCAAATCCAAACTACAACCTAATTCTACCAAGTTTTTAGCCGTTGTAAAAGCCTTTGCGTATGGCAATGACGCCAATGAAATTGCGCTATATTTACAAAACTTGCGGGTTGATTACTTTGCCGTAGCTTATACCAATGAAGGTGTTGCCCTGAGAAAAGCAGGAATCACCAAACCTATTTTAGTATTGCATCCGTTAGAAACATGCTTAACTACGTTGATTGATTATCAATTGGAACCCAGCATTTATAGCGCAAAAATCCTTGATGAATTTTTACAAGTTGCCGCGGATAGAGATCAGAAAAACTATCCCATCCATCTTAAATTTAACACTGGATTAAACCGATTGGGTTTTGCCGAAAACGCTATTGAAAATCTGCATTCAAAATTGCATAAAATCAAAACCGTAAAAATCAAATCGTTGTTTTCGCATTTGGCTGCCAGTGAAGACCTCAACGAGAAAGTATTCACGCAACAACAGATCGCTTCTTTTAAACAAATAGCCAAGAAGTTTAATGCCACATTTGGTTTTATGCCAATGCTACATTTGTGCAATACTTCGGGCATCTTAAATTATCCCGACGCTCATTTTGATATGGTAAGAAGTGGTATTGGGCTTTATGGTTTTGGAAATTCAGAAGAAGAAAATAGAAACTTCAGACCTATTGCTTCGCTCAAATCGGTGATTTCCCAAATACACCACATTGAAGCTGGAGAGACCGTAGGCTATAATCGAGGCTATAAAAGTACGTCGGCCATTAAATCAGCTACAATTCCTATTGGTCATGCCGATGGTATCGGACGGCAATATGGCCATGGCAAAGGATGTCTAATAATCAACGGAAAAAAAGCGCCAATAATTGGCAATGTTTGCATGGATATGGTTATGGTAAATATTACCGATATTGATTGTCAAGAAGGCGATGAAGTCATTGTTTTTGACGCTTCGCATACGGCAGAAGATTTGGCCTCATCCGTTGACACTATTTCTTATGAATTGATTACCGCTATCTCACAACGGGTTAGACGTGTTGTCAAAAAATAAAACGATCATTGTATTTTAACACTTCTATATTTTTATTACTTTAGCATCTGTTAACTCGTTTAATTCAATTAATTATGTGGAAAGAATTTAAAGATTTTATCATGACCGGCAATGTTATCGATTTAGCGGTAGCCGTGCTTTTGGCTGGTGCTGTTGGCCTAGTCGTTAATGGTTTCGTAACAGACATCATGATGCCCATTGTAGGTTATTTCACCGGAGGTGTTGATTTCTCGGATATGTTTATCGCATTAGATGGAAAAACTTATGGTTCTTTAGCCGCTGCAACCGAAGCTGGAGCCGCAGTCATCGCTTATGGAAATTGGATCAACTCTATCATCAATTTATTTATTGTAGGCGGCGTGCTGTTCTTCATTGTTAAAGCTTATGGTAAAGTAAGAAAAAAAGACGAAGAAGTACCTGCCCCTCCTGCTGGTCCTTCAGAAATTGATTTATTGACAGAAATTAGAGACGCATTAAAAAAATAATTCCGCTACACCCATATTCTAACTAAAGCCCGATTGTTAAAACCAATCGGGCTATTTTTTTATAGTAATCTTCTTTAACGCCATTAAATTAATGGTTAATTTAGCGACTTAATAATCAAAAATTATGAAAGTAGCAGTTGTTGGCGCCACTGGAATGGTGGGCGAAGTGATGTTAAACATTCTTGAAGAACGCAATTTTCCTTTTTCGGAATTAATGCTTGTAGCTTCAGAACGTTCGGTAGGCAAGGAAATGACCTTTAAAAATAAGTCCTACAAAATTATTGGCTTAGCGGAAGCGGTTTCAAACAAACCGGACATCGCCTTCTTTTCAGCAGGTGGGACCACCTCTTTGGAATGGGCTCCTAAATTTGCCGAAGTTGGCACTACGGTTATTGACAATTCTTCGGCATGGCGAATGGATCCTTCAAAAAAACTGATTGTTCCAGAAATAAATTCCGATCAACTCACCAAGGACGATAAAATTATTGCCAACCCTAACTGTTCAACCACACAGATGGTCATGGTTTTGGCTCCGCTTCATAAAAAATATAAAATCAAAAGAGTTGTTGTTTCCACCTACCAATCCATTACAGGAACAGGTGTCAAAGCTGTAAAACAACTGGAAAATGAATTGGCCGGGATCAAAGGCGAAATGGCGTATCCATATCCAATTAACAAAAACGTGATTCCACATTGTGATGTTTTTGAAGAAAACGGATACACCAAAGAAGAAATGAAATTGGTTAACGAAACCCAGAAAATTCTTAAAGACGCTACTATTGCTGTAACTGCCACGGCCGTACGCGTCCCAACACAAGGTGGGCATAGTGAAGCGGTAAACATTGAGTTTGAAAATGATTTTGATGTTGCGGAAGTGCGTCAATTGCTTAGTAAAACCCCTGGCGTCGTAGTACAGGATAATACCGATGTCAACACCTACCCGATGCCACTTTATGCCAATGGAAAAGATGATGTTTTTGTTGGACGAATAAGACGTGACGAATCGCAGGAAAACACCTTAAACTTATGGATTGTGAGTGATAACCTAAGAAAAGGCGCAGCCACGAATACCATTCAAATTGCTGAGTATTTGATTGATAAAAGCTTAGTTTAATTCTTAACACTATATTAAAAAAGCTCTTACATCCTATTGTAGGAGCTTTTTTGTTTATTTTTGAACCACAACAATCAATATCATTTATTATATGAAAAATTTAATGTTTGCCGTCGTAATTCTTTCCGTAATTACATCGTGTAAAAATGAAAATGAAGCTAAAGAAGACGAAAATACAGTGGCTGTGACCTATCCTGAAACTAAAACGGTTGACACAGTCGACACCTATTTTGGTGAACAAGTAAAAGATCCGTACCGCTGGCTTGAAGATGACAGAAGTAAAGAAACAAGCGATTGGGTTATTGCTCAAAATAAAGTCACTGGTAGTTACCTAGACCAAATCCCTTACCGTCAAGAACTTAAAGACCGACTTACGGAAATTTGGAATTACGAAAAAGTAGGTGCGCCGTTTACAGAAGGTGATTATACCTATTTCTATAAAAATGACGGTCTTCAAAACCAATCGGTTATCTACCGAAATAAAAATAATGACACCAATGAAGAAGTTTTTTTAGATCCAAATACGTTTAGCCAAGATGGCACCATTTCATTGGGCGGCCTTAGTTTTTCAAAAGACGGAAAACTTGCAGCTTATGCTATTTCTGAAGGCGGAAGTGATTGGCGCAAAATCATCATCTTAAATGCTGAAACCAAAGAACAAATTGAAGACACCCTTGTTGACATTAAATTTAGCGGTATTTCATGGAAAGATAATGATGGCTTTTATTATTCAAGCTACGACAAACCTAAGGGAAGTGAACTTTCGGCCAAGACCGATCAACACAAACTTTACTACCATAAACTTGGAACTTCACAAAAACAAGACCAGTTAATCTATGGTGGAACGCCAGCAGAAAAACACCGTTATGTGAGCGGTACTGTTACTGAAGACGGCAAATACCTCTTCATCTATCCAAAGACTTCCACCTCTGGTACAAAATTGCTAATGCAAGATTTATCAAAACCAAATAGTAAAATGGTTACTATTTTGGATAATACCGACACTGATACCAGTGTCATTGAAAATGTTGGAAGCACCCTTTATTTAATTACGAATAAGAATGCCCCAAACCAAAAAATAGTGACAGTTGATGCTTCAAATCCAAGTCCTGAGAACTGGAAAGATTTGATTCCAGAAACTGAAAACGTGTTGAGCGTTTCCACAGGTGGCGGTTATATTTTTGCCAGATATATGGTCGATGCCGTTTCCAAAGTTTTGCAGTACGATTATAACGGAAAACTGGTTCGGGAAATTGAACTTCCTGGCGTTGGAAGTGCTGGTGGATTTGGCGGTAAAAAGGAAGATAAAATCCTTTATTATTCGTTTTCAAACTATACCACTCCAAGTACGATTTATACCTTCAATCCTGAAAATGGGATTTCTGAAGTTTATAAAAAACCGGCCATCGACTTTAATCCGGACAATTTTGAAAGCAAACAAGTATTTTATACTTCAAAAGATGGAACCAAAATACCTATGATCATTTCTTATAAAAAAGGATTGGAGCTTAATGGCAAAAACCCAACTATTTTATACAGTTACGGCGGATTTAATATTTCAATGACTCCTGGATTCAATATCGCCAATGCAGTTTGGATGGAACAAGGTGGTGTTTATGCCGTACCAAATATCCGTGGTGGTGGAGAATATGGAAAAAAATGGCATGATGCAGGAACCAAACTTCAAAAACAGAACGTGTTTGACGATTTTATAGCTGCTGCAGAATATTTAATCAACAACAACTATACCTCATCAGATTATCTGGCAATTAGAGGAGGATCCAACGGTGGACTTTTAGTAGGCGCTACGATGACCCAACGTCCAGATTTGATGAAAGTTGCCATTCCGGCAGTTGGTGTTTTGGATATGTTGCGTTATCATACGTTTACATCGGGTGCAGGTTGGGCCTATGACTACGGAACTTCTGAAGACAATAAAGAAATGTTTGAGTATTTAAAAGGCTATTCACCAATCCACAATGTGAAAGAAGGTGTAAAATACCCAGCAACATTGGTAACCACTGGCGATCATGACGACCGTGTAGTTCCAGCACACAGTTTTAAATTTGCGGCTGAATTACAAAGTAAACAATCTGGAGACAATCCTACACTTATTAGAATTGAAACCGATGCTGGCCACGGTGCTGGAACACCTGTAAGCAAAACTATTGAAGAGTATGCCGATATCTTTGGATTTACTCTTTACAATATGGGGTATAAAGTGCTTCCTAACAAAACTACAGGCAAAATAAAAGGATAATTGATTAAAAATTAATTTGATACCTGTCTGGCACTCAAAAACCAGGCAGGTTTTTTATACGTTATAAATGTTAAAAGTCGAAAATCTCAGCTTTACCTACAACAGTAAAAACACAGACGCCACAATTCTAAGTAACATTGATTTTACCATATCAAAAGGTGAACATGTTTCAATTATGGGCGAAAGTGGATCTGGAAAATCTACATTGTTAAAATTGATCTATGGCGAATATGATTTAACCGAAGGCCATATTTTTTGGGATGATACCGAAATTTTAGGCCCAAAATACAACCTTGTTGTAGGTTATGATTTCATGAAATATGTAGCACAAGAATTTGATTTAATGCCTTTTATAACCGTTGAAGAGAATATAGGAAAGTATCTTTCAAACTTCTTTCCAAAAGAGAAAAAAGAACGTGTGGCAGAACTTTTGGAAGTGGTAGAATTGACATCATTGGCCAAAACAAAAGTAAAAACCTTAAGCGGCGGACAAAAACAGCGTGTCGCCCTTGCAAGGGCTTTGGCAAAACAACCGGAAATTATCTTACTTGACGAACCGTTTAGCCATATTGATAATTTTCAAAAACAATCCTTACGACGAAGTGTTTTTAATTACCTGAAACAAAATAATATCTCATGTGTTGTGGCAACCCACGACAGCGAAGATGTTTTGGCTTTTGCTGATAAAATGATTGTTTTGCACGATTCAAAGATCATTGCCAATCAATCGCCTCAAGAGCTTTACAAAAACCCTAGAATACCATTGATAGCGTCGTTTTTTGGGGAGTTTAACCTCATCAATGATCAGGTAGTTTATGCGCATCAACTTCAAATGGTCGAAAAATCAGATTTAAAAGTGATAGTGAACCGCAATTATTTCTGTGGTCACTACTATCTGATTAGTGCACACACCGAATATGATATTATCTTTTTTGAGAATCGAACAGCGTTGGAAGAAAACTCAGAAGTCTTTCTTGAAGTTGTCCAGCAATAACAACTAATTTCAGATTTAACAGGTTTAGGAAACCTGCTAGGTCTTTAAAAAGCAGTTTCAATCACAAAACTTTGCTCTCTAAAGCTAATTTTATCCATTGGCTTTTTGCCCATCAACAGCAATCCTATAGGTGTATTTGGCGAAATAGCAAAAAACTTATGCGATCCAACCTCCAGTTGCCCTGCACTTATAGCTATAAAATAATTGATTTTTGAAGTATAAACAACACTTCCCAAACCAATGGTTTCAGAAGATTTTGTCACATCAATTTTAGATAAGGCTTCTTTCAGTTTTTCTACTTCTGCCAATTGCTGTCCGGCTTTTTCACGTTCCAATTGCAACATGGCGCGTCCTGTTTCATGTTTATCGCCTGCACTACTTTTAGTTTCCGAAGTTAAGGATTCCTGAATTTCATGAATTTGATTTTGAATACCTAAAAGACGTTCGTCAACAAAAACCATGCACTGATGAAAAAGTTTTTGCTTGATTTCCAATTTATTGCTCATCTTCTGAATCATATTTTAAAGGTCCAAAAAACATCATTTGCTTCATAATCCACAATTTTCTACTTGCAATATAAGCCGTTGGCGGATTGGCCTTGTATTTTAAAGGTCGCGGTAGAATGGCCGCAATGGCCGCAGCTTCACTTTTAGACAATTTGGAAGCTGGTTTTTTAAACCAATATTGGGCCGCCGCTTCTGCACCATAAACTCCATTTCCCATTTCAATACTGTTCAAATACACTTCCATAATCCGCTCTTTGGACCATATTAATTCGATCAAAATCGTCACATAAGCTTCCATTCCTTTCCTCAGCCAACTTCGCTGTGGCCATAAAAACACATTTTTAGCAGTTTGCTGACTGATTGTGCTTCCGCCTCTTATACGTTTCCCTTTTTGATTGTCGTCTATAGCTTTTTCAATAGCTTGGATATCAAAACCACGGTGTTTCAAAAAATTTTGATCTTCACTACAAATCACCGCCAATTGCAAGTTTTTGGAAATATCCTCTAATGGTACCCAATCGTGTTTCCATACCGACTTTTGATCGGTTTGCTTTTGTTCAAAATACCTTATGGCCATCAAAGGCGTTGCTGGCACAGGCACCCATTTAAAAATAACAACAATAATAATGGGAATTACCAGTGCATAAAGGAGAAGTTTTAAAAGAAACTTGAATAATTTTTTAATCATAATCAGGTAGAAGTATAGAATTTGGGAAAAGCTTTTAAAAAATGAAAATACGCTATTAATCGATCAAGTCGGCTAATTCCCTACCCACATGACTTCCTATGGCAATACCCATACCACCCAATCGTACACCACAAAAAACATTGGTGCTCAACTGTTTTATGATTGGTTTTTTACTCTCGCCAACACCCATGATACCACTCCAACGGTAATCAATTTCAAAAGGCGTATTGGGCAAAATAGTGGACTTTAAAAGCTCTTCCAGCTTATTTTGTATAAGCTCCGTTTGGTTCATTTCGATAGTTTCTTCAGTTTTAAAATCGAGATTACGTCCACCGCCGAATAAAATTCGATCATCCACATTACGGAAATAATAAAATCCTTTATCCAAATGAAAGGTCCCTTTAATAGGAAGGTTTTTAATGGGTTTAGTGACCAAAACTTGGGCTCTGGCAGGTTTAACATCGGCATTTATCAGTTTCGAAGCAAAACCATTCGCGCAAATCAAAATTCGATTCGTTTTAAAATCAAAGTTATTGGTTTTAATATGAACGTTTTGATGCAATTCTTCAAATTGTTCAACAAATGTAGAATTGAGAATCAAAATCCCCTTGCTTAACACCAAATCTGTTAACGATCGCATCATTTTTCCGGTGTCAATCTGTCCTTCAAATGACGTAAAACTGAGTTTTTCGTAAATATTTTTAAAACCAAAAGGATTATGTTTCACTTCAAAGACCGGATGGTCAAAATACGGTTTAAGCATGGAATTGACGTCTTCCATTTTTGACATACAATACGCATAGTTTTCCTGATCATTCCGATCAAATAATTCGTAACCGCCATATTGTTGGTAATCGATGGCTTTATCGGATAAGGTTTCTCGCAACAAAGTCAATCCATTTCGACGCTTTTCTATCAGTTGCACAACTTCTTCTTCAGAATGTGTTTTTAAATCGTCCAAAATCTCGCTAAGACTTCCAAAACAGGCAAAACCTGCATTTTTAGTACTTGCACCTTGTGGTAAAAACCCTCTTTCCAAAATAAGAATATGTGCTTTAGGAAAACGATCCCGCAAGCGTAAAGCACAATTGAGCCCAACAATACCACTGCCTACAATGGTATAATCGACGTTGGCAAGGTAACTTTTAATCTCCCAATACGATAAATTGATCATGAAAATTGGTTTTTTAATGAAACAGAAATTATCGGACCGAAAAATCATTCCTTGTTTCTGAGATTATAAAAATAGAAAAGTATTGTCAAGAATCCCCGAAAACTTAAAATGAAGTATTGGACCACGAGCGATAAATAGATTTTAATTTTATAAATAGATATCAATCACCGCTTTTTACAAAACAGAAGGTATCGTGCAAAAAAAACTCCGAAAGTAGTTTCGGAGCCTTTATATTAGTCTTCAATAGGTTTTTGCATTTTAAATGTTTCCATGAATTTGGTGGTATAATTACCTGCCAAATATTCTGGATCATCCATCAATTGCCTATGGAATGGAATTGTAGTTTTGATGCCTTCTATGACAAATTCATCCAAAGCACGTTTCATTTTACTAATGGCTTCTTCACGAGTTTGAGCCGTAGTAATCAACTTGGCAATCATTGAATCATAATTTGGCGGAATGGTATAGCCTGAATACACGTGCGTGTCCAAACGAACGCCATGGCCGCCTGGAGCATGAAGCGTTGTAATACGACCTGGAGACGGTCTAAAATCATTATAAGGATCTTCAGCATTGATACGACATTCAATAGAGTGTAATTTTGGCTTATAATTTCTACCTGAGATTGGTACTCCGGCAGCTACAAGAATCTGCTCTCTGATTAAATCAAAATCAATAACCTGTTCAGTAATAGGGTGTTCTACTTGAATTCGGGTATTCATCTCCATGAAATAGTAATCGCCATGCTTGTCAACTAAAAACTCAATTGTACCGGCACCTTCATACTTAATATATTCTGCGGCTCTTACTGCAGATGCGCCCATTTTGTCACGAAGTTCCTCGGTCATAAATGGTGACGGAGTTTCTTCGGTCAATTTTTGATGACGACGTTGGATTGAACAATCACGTTCTGATAAATGACAAGCTCTTCCGGTAGAATCACCAACAATTTGTATTTCTATATGTCTCGGTTCTTCAATAAGCTTCTCCAAATACATCCCATCGTTCCCAAAAGCTGCTTTGGCTTCCTGACGCGCAGAATCCCAAGCATCTTTAAGATCCTCTTTCTTCCAAACGTCACGCATTCCTTTGCCACCACCACCAGCCGTAGCTTTTATCATCACAGGAAAACCCATTTCTACGGCCAACTTTTCAGTTTGCTCGTAAGATTCAAGGATGCCGTCACTTCCAGGTACACAAGGTACACCAGCTTTTTTCATAGTTGCTTTGGCGGTTGCCTTGTCTCCCATCTTTTCAATCATTTCTGGAGAGGCACCAATAAACTTAATATTGTGCTCTTCACAAATTTTTGAAAATTTAGCATTTTCAGATAAAAACCCGTATCCAGGATGGATTGCATCGGCATTGGTAATTTCTGCAGCCGCAATAATATTGGACATTTTCAAATACGATTGACTGCTTGGCGGGGGTCCAATACAAACGGCTTCATCAGCAAATTTAACATGCAAACTGTCTGCGTCGGCGGTTGAATAAACAGCTACCGTTTTGATGCCCATTTCTTTACAGGTTCTTATGACACGCAGTGCTATCTCACCTCTATTGGCAATTAATATTTTTTTAAACATAGTTCTTCAAATTAAAAATCTCTCCCGATAACTATCGGGACCAAGTACCAGATTCCAATGATTGGGTTTTGAGAATTGTTTATTGCAATTTTTATTTGATTATGACGGATCAACTAAGAAAAGTGGTTGATCAAATTCAACCGGTGAAGAATCATCTACTAAAACTTTCACAATTTTTCCTGATACCTCTGATTCAATCTCGTTGAATAGTTTCATGGCTTCTATAACACATAAAACATCACCTTCTTTAATAGATTTTCCTACTTCAACAAACATTGGTTTATCTGGTGAAGGTTTACGATAGAAAGTTCCGATAATTGGTGATTTGATTGTAATATATTTAGAATTCTCGTCTGCTGCAGGTGCAGGAACTGCCGCTACAGGGGCTTGTTGCGCAACAGGAGTAGCTGCTACAGGAGCGGCACCCATAGGGATTTGCTGTACGTAGGTCGTGTTTTCTGATCTATCTTCACTACCCGTTTTGATGGTAATCTTGATATCATCCATCTCCAATTTAACTTCGCTCGCGCCAGATTTTGCGACAAACTTAATTAAGTTTTGAATTTCTTTTATATCCATAATAATTAGAATTTAAGTTAGTTAGTTTATGAATTATATGCCCATGTAAGATATATAGATCCCCAGGTAAAACCACCGCCAAAAGCTGCAAATATTAATTTGTCGCCTTTTTTAAGTTGTTTTTCATAGTCAAATAAAAGCAACGGTAATGTGGCTGAAGTGGTATTTCCATACCTTTCAATATTCATCATAACTTTGCTTTCATCCAGATCAATTCTACTTGCTGTAGCATCAATAATACGTTTATTAGCTTGATGTGGCACCAACCACGCAATATCATCGTTTGTTATATTATTTCTGACCAGTATCTTTTCTGTAATATCGGCCATATTGAAAACGGCATTTTTAAATACCATTTTTCCTTCCTGAAATATGTAGTGTTTTCCTTCGGCAATAGCTTCTGGAGTTATAGGATAGGAAGATCCACCATAAGTGGCTTGCAAAAACTCTCTTCCGTTGCCATCACTTCTCAAAAGTTCATCCTGTAGACCAAATCCTTCCAAATTAGGCTCAAATAAAGCAGCACCGGCACCATCTCCAAAAATAATACATGTGGCTCTATCTTTATAATTAATCATTGATGAGTTTTTATCGGCACCAATCAACAATACTTTTTTATATTTTCCAGATTCGATGTATCGTGCAGCTACTGACATTCCGAACAAAAAACTTGAACAGGCAGCTTCCAAATCAAACGCAAAAGCATTAATAGCTCCAATTTCGGTTGCGGTATAAGAAGCTGTTGCGGCAGCTTTCATGTCTGGAGTTGCCGTTGCAACAATAACCAGATCGATCTCTTTAGGGTCAACCCCACTTTTATTTAAAAGGTCCTTTGCCGCATTAATGGCTAAATAAGAAGTGCCTTTACCATCTTCTTTAAGAATCCTTCTTTCTTTGATACCTGTTCTTGTAGTAATCCATTCATCATTGGTCTCAACTAAAGTTTCCAAAATTTGATTGGTCAAAACATATTCAGGTACATAGCCTCCTACGGCTGTGATTGCAGCAGTGATTTTACTCATTATGTTGTATTAGATTGACCTAAAATTTGACCAAAAACAGTCAAAAAACGTAAAATACGATTGAATTTACTAAGATTTAGGTCAAATATGACGCAAATTAAGTTGTTTTTAAATTAAACACAAAAAAAACGCTCAGGAGTGAGCGCTTTCTTGTATGCATGCATAATACTTATGCTAGATTTTCCTCTTTTTCAGAATTGTCAATAAGCACTTGACCTCTGTAATAAAGTTTTCCTTCATGCCAGTGAGCTCTGTGGAATAAGTGCGCTTCTCCTGTAGTAGGACACGTTGCAATTGTAGGAACAACCGCTTTGTAATGTGTTCTTCTTTTATCTCTTCTAGTTTTAGAAATCTTTCTTTTAGGATGTGCCATTTTATCGTGTATTATTTATCCGTTAATAGTTTTTTTAATGTATTCCAGCGAGGATCGATCTCCTCGGATTTTTGTTTTTCTTTGATGTCTTTTGGGCTTAGTTCTTCTAATTTTTTAAGTATTTCCGATTGCAGTGTGCCATCGGCTATGCCTGGGTGAATCCGTTTTATGGGAATGGCCAGGATAATCATTTCATAAATATACTGCGCTACATTGAGCTCATATTCTCCATGCGGAATGATTAATATTTCTTCGTTTTCATCATTAAATGCCTCTCCAAACTTGACTACCAAATTTAGTTGGCCATCAATGGCTTGGTCATAAGGCTCATTTGTGGTGTCACAATTGAGATTGATTGTACCCGAAGCTTTAAAATGCAATTCTAAAAATGTAGTTTTCTTCTCAAAAAGCAAATCTACATTTATATTGACATCATTAAAATCATCATACTCAAAATGTTCAAAGAACTTTTTATCAATTTGATAATCAAAATGGTGCTTTCCTAACTTTAAACCTACAAATTGTATGTTGTACTCTTTTAAGGGCTTCATGCTCACATTCATTTTGAGGGCGCAAATATAGAAAATATTTTTATATTAGACAGAAGCTATTAACAAAAAATGTTTATATCTTTTTCGGCGCCTTTTTTAATGGGTTTTTGGTGAGTTCTTTATATTCATTCCTATTCCTGAAAATTTGAATACCCATAAAGACTGCTGCTTTGAATGAACTTTCGTCAGCTTCGCCTTTGCCAGCAATTTCAAAAGCAGTTCCATGATCGGGGGACGTCCTTACTTTACTAAGTCCTGCGGTGTAGTTCACACCTTCACCAAAAGTGATCGTTTTAAAAGGAATAAGGCCTTGGTCGTGATATGAAGCAATAACGGCATCAAAATTTTTATAGTTTTTAGATCCAAAAAAACTATCGGCAGAGTAAGGTCCATACACCAATTTACCTTTTTCTTTTATTTTTAAAAGTGTTGGTTTTAACACTTTTTCATCTTCATCGCCAATAACACCGTTATCTCCAGCATGAGGATTAATACCCAAAACTGCAATTTTTGGCTTGCTTACCCTAAAATCTTGTACCAAAGAATCGTGAACGGTCTGTATTTTTTCGGTAATAAGTTTTGCATTAATATGTTCTGGTGCATCTTTAATTGGGACATGATCTGTTAGCAAACCTACTTTAAGATTTTCCGAAACCATGAACATCAAACTATTTCCGCCAAGTTCTTTGGCCAAATAATCGGTATGCCCAGGAAAATTAAATTTGTCGGACTGAATGGTCAATTTATTGATGGGTGCTGTTACCAAAACATCAATGTCGTCATTTTTTAAAGCTTCGGTGGCTTTTTCCAAAGACTTAAAAGCATATTCACCAGCTTTTAAATCCTCTTCACCAAAAGTAATGTCGACATTTTCTTTCCAGACGTTTAAGACATTCACTCTGTTTTCGACAACTTGATTTAAATTATTAATGCCATGAAAATTAATACCACTTTCAAAATGTTTTTTAAAGAAGGACATGGTTTTAATAGATGCAAAAATTATTGGTGTGCAAAACTCCAGCATTCTGGAATCTTCAAAAGTTTTTAGAATAATTTCAGAACCAATACCGTTTAAATCACCTATAGAAATCCCTACTCTAATGAGTCCTTCTCTTTTCATATTAAAATTTAATTATTATTGAATTGATACTTAAATAAAACCTTTTCAAAATGCAAGGCTATCGTCAGTCTTCATTAAAGTCTTATCTTTACACATCATTTCACAAATGCAAATTTAACTAATTATTCGACAATATGTTTACAGGAATCATTGAAGATTTAGGCATTATCACAAATTTAGAACAGGATCTTGAAAATCTGCATATCACCTTAAAAAGCACGATTACCAGTGAGTTAAAAATAGATCAAAGTGTATCCCACAACGGTGTGTGCTTGACTGTAGTGTCCATAAATGATCCATTTTATACGGTTACGGCAATCAAGGAAACACTTAGCAAAAGCAATTTGGGGAATTTAAAAATAAATGACAGCGTCAATTTAGAGCGCGCCATGAAACTTGGAGAACGGCTGGATGGCCATATCGTACAAGGCCATGTGGACCAAACGGCAATTTGCAAATCAGTTGAATTTCAAGAAGGAAGCTGGCTGTTTACTTTTGAATATGATGATGCTTTAAATAACATAACTATTGAAAAAGGATCCATTACTGTTAATGGCGTAAGTTTAACGGTAATAAATAGTCAGAAAAATGAATTTAGCGTAGCCATCATCCCTTATACTTTTGAACATACCACTTTTAAAACCTTAAAAAAGAATGACACTGTAAATCTGGAATTTGACGTTTTAGGAAAATATATAAAACGGCTTTATGAATTGAAAATCTAAATTTGTTTAGTTTTTTTTGAAAGCTTTAAACTGATGTAAACGCCATAAACAATGGCGGTAACAAATAAAATTATCAAACCATCATCAATTGGAGCACCCGGTGGTAACGGCCCACCTGAAGGATTTGGCTGCGGCGGCTGCTCTTGGGCAACCATACTAACAGAGCTTATGGCAGTAAGTAAGATAGAGGCTAATATTTTCTTGTTATTTACAACCATTATAGTATCAATCTATAAAAAGTGGGTTAAAAATTAAAAATAATGTTTAAAAGACTAAGGCCAATCAACAAAATGTAGGGTTTCTAATTTTAAATTGCAATTCATTAACTCAGCCAAATATATGTGTTTTTTAAGTATCATGATTAAAAAAAACAACATTTTAGAAAGACCGCACAAAAAACCAATCCTTTGGGACGCGTTTTACGAATCCAATAATACCCATAAACCTTTGGTCATTTTTTGCCATGGTTACAAAGGATTTAAAGATTGGGGCGCTTGGGATTTGGTGGCAGAAGAATTTTTAAAAGCTGGCTTCTTTTTTGTGAAATTCAATTTTTCGCACAATGGCGGTACGATGGAACAACCTATTGATTTTCCTGATTTAGATGCTTTTGCAGAAAATAATTATTCGAAAGAATTAGAGGACTTGGACGATTTAATCAATTTTATGCTTTCAACAGAAAATCCTATTCATACTGAAATTAACCGCAACCACATCACACTTATTGGACATTCTCGCGGTGGCGGGATTGCAACACTCAAAGCATCAAAGGATAACCGAATTACTAATCTGATTTCATGGGCTGGCGTCAGTGACTTTGGAAAACGCACAGCAACTTCTGGCGAATTGGAACAATGGAAAAAAGATGGCGTAAAATATGTGCTCAACGGCAGGACCAAACAAATGATGCCACATAATTTTCAATTTTATGAGGATTTTAAAACCCATGAAAAACGGCTAAATATTGAGAGAGCAGCAAAATCCATAACCATTCCGCATCTCATTATCCACGCCACGACCGATCCGTCCGTAAAATTTAACGAAGCCGAAGATTTACACCGGTGGAATCCCAATAGCAAACTCTTCCCAATACCATCAAGTGATCATGTTTTTGGTGCATCACATCCTTGGAAAGACAAAACGCTTCCTAAACCATTGCAAAATGTTGTTGATAAAAGCATTGAATTTATTAATCACTAAGATTTCTACAAAGAAATTTCACATATCCACAAAAAAAGCAAACTTATTGTTCTAGTACTATTTTTTATAATCATGGCATTTATATGATCTCCTGATTTGTAAAAACAGTTTATCTGACATATCATTTCAATAGTTTAATTCCTTTTTATTGCGATATACAAATGTTAGACTTCAATAATTTAAATATTTCGTAAAAATGATCCTCTCGTAAATTCGTTACAATTAGCTTTAGTAATTTTAGAGGTTCAAATTCTTTTAAACCATGTCAAAACAGCCAAAATTAACACGATTTAATCAGAGTGTTTTATCAAAATATCAAATCTACAATGCTATTTTCATGACCTTGCCATTTGATGCCGTTACCAAAACTGGTGTCTTATTGCCATTATTTCATGAAACTTGCCAAAAAGGTTTTAGTAATGGCGAAGATCCGACGACTATAGTCAATACTTTTTTCGAAAAATACCAAGCCCGTCGCACGCCGGAAAGTCAGATTAATTTGCTGTTTCGTTTTATCCAATATATAGAACGTCAAGTGGTTTTGTTTGACGCCATTGAAGATGCGGCTTTTCCAATAGTAAATAATATGGAAGGCATTGGAACTTTAAGAAGTTTGAAAGAAAGTGTAACCGCAAACAATAAATTGGAACTCCTTAAAAAAGGCCTGGAGGAATTTAAGGTACGCATTGTATTAACGGCACATCCCACACAATTTTATCCTGGATCGGTTTTAGGAATTATTACCGATTTGACCGAAGCTATTAAAGAAAATGATTTACTCCGCATCAACGATTTGTTGGCGCAATTAGGAAAAACACCTTTTTTTAAACACGAAAAACCAACGCCTTATGACGAAGCCATTAGTTTGGTTTGGTATCTTGAAAACGTTTTTTACAAATCATTTGGTGAGATATTTGATTATATCCAACAAAACATTTTTGACGGAAAACAAATCGATAATCCCATCCTCAATGTAGGATTTTGGCCTGGTGGCGATCGGGATGGAAATCCGTTTGTAACACCAGAAATTACCTTGCAAGTTGCCGAACGTTTAAAAGCAACCATTATCAAAAATTATTACCGTGATATTAGACGCCTCAAACGTAAATTAACTTTTAGGGGTATTGAAGATCGCATTGCTGTATTAGAAAAAGAATTGTATGACTTGATGATTGGCAATCCATCGGAATTGACTTTAGAAGCCCTAAAAGCCGAATTGAATTCAATCAAAAATATCATCATACAGAACCATCAATCATTATATGTTTCTGAAATCGATAGTTTACTGAATAAAATCCATCTTTTTGGTTTTCATTTTTCAACCTTGGATATCCGCCAAGACAGTCGCGTGCATAATGATGTTTTCACAAATTTAGCAGAAGCTTTATTGGCAAACAATCATCCAAATTTTCCTAAAAATTATTTTGAACTTTCAGAAAAAGAACAGGTTGAAATTTTATCAAAAGTGAATGGAACCATTGATTTTTCATTGATTTCTGATGAAGAAACACTCAAAACCCTAAAAACGATTGAAGCCATAAAAACCATTCAACAAACCAATGGCGAAGCGGCTTGCAATCGTTATATCATTAGCAATAATCAATCCACGTTAAATGTTATGCAATTGTTTGCAATGCTAAAACTCGCCGCATTCCAAGATGACATGACGGTTGATATTGCACCACTTTTTGAAACCATTACCGATTTGGAAAATTCGGCTCGCGTTATGGAAGAGTTATATTCAAATCCTGTCTATCGCGCTCATTTAAAATCGAGAAAAAACAAACAAACCATTATGCTCGGATTTAGTGATGGCACTAAAGATGGCGGTTATTTAATGGCCAATTGGGCCATTTATAAAGCTAAAGAACGCCTGACCGAAATTTCACGAAAATATGATGTCATCGCTATTTTCTTTGATGGCAGAGGTGGTCCACCAGCGCGAGGCGGTGGAAAAACGCATAATTTTTATGCCTCATTGGGACCAACAATCGAAAGTAAAGAAGTGCAATTGACCATTCAAGGGCAAACCATTAGCTCCAATTTTGGGACTTTAGATTCGTCGCAATACAATTTGGAGCAATTGATAAGCTCTGGTATTCATAACATTTTGAGCGATTCTGATTTGCGCATGCTTCCAGAAAACAGAGCCGTGATGCAACATTTGGCCACTTTAAGTTATGACGCGTATTCCGAATTTAAAGCACACCCAAAATTCATTTCTTATTTAGAGAATATGAGTACGTTAAAATATTATGCCAAAACCAATATTGGAAGCCGACCAACAAAACGCGGAAAAACGGATGGCTTGGTATTTGAAGATCTGAGAGCCATTCCTTTTGTCGGATCTTGGGCACAACTTAAACAAAATGTCCCAGGTTTTTTTGG
>NZ_DATJCY010000179.1:0-2313 GCF_035577925.1 Gelidibacter sp.
TAAAATGTTTTTAAATGTTGCTCAACTTCTAAAGCATTCAATTGGATTAATAAAAAATAAGGGAAATAAAGAGGCTGTTTTAGTCTATATTTATTGGAAACCTAAAACTTGGAATCGAAATGGAGAATATCAAAAAATATATGAACAACACAAATATGAAATTGAAGATTTTTCGAAAAGAATAAATAAATTTTTACCTTTTAAATGCCTTACTTATTCAGAGTTCTGGAATGATAACGATAAGAAATACAAAGAGGACATAGATAAAATTAAAGCTAAATATGATTTGGAATTATAAAATAAAGAACGAACGGCTAACACGGGTTTTGCGTCAGGCGGGGTGACGTGCAAACTTGGTACTTTGTGCTTCTATTCAAGTTCAGTGATGGTTGACAGTTTTGTGCTCCGAAACCCGCCCGAACGCAAAGCCCGAAAACGTCAGGCTGTGAATAAACCTCTTTTCACCTCTTTTTCATAAGATTATTCTACTTCCTTACTTGTATAAATGCTTTTTAAGCGAGGTTGTTCTTCAAGCTAAATATGTAGTTTGATTTATATAAGAAGCTCTAAAAAGCTTTAAACAAGTCCAATTTAGATAAAACAAGACTTTAGCTTTGTAAGGTGACTTCCAGTTTTTGAGCTTGGCGATTAAGTCAGCTACACCCAAAATATTTATACTGCGTTTAATGTTGTAAACCAGCATAATCAAATTGTGTTCGCCGTTTACTTTCTCGAGACCCGTTAAGTTGGTGTGGTTGTAGCCCCATTGCCGCTTGATGGTGCCAAAAATATGCTCGTTTATTTCCTGTCTTTTGCGGTATAATTGTGCGTTTTCTTGGTAGCGCTTGTTATTTTCTTCTACAGCATCGGCATATTGGCTTCGATCTATTTCTCTACCTCCTTTTCTGCTCGTACAGAGTGATTTTACAGGACATTCTTTGCAAGCTGGTGTTCGGTATTTCTTGAACTGGTAGCTGTCTCTTTCTCTGGTTTTCTTATGCCATTTTCCAGTAGTTTTCAAGTGTTGGTTAGCAGGACAAATATAGGTGTCAGCTTCTTTATTGTAGGTGAAATTGGCAACCAAGTATTCTTTTGTAGTGCCGTTTTCATTGCTTATTCCTGGCTCAGGATGTGCAACAATCGTAGTGATATTTGCTTCTTTGCATTGGGCAAGTTCGCGTCCGTTATGGTAGCCTTTGTCTACTAAAACAGTGAAGGATTCTACTTCTAAATTTTCTTTAGCTTCTAGGGCAATTGCAGCTAAAGCATTGCGGTCATTACGATTGATCGTGTGTGTTGCCACAACCAAATTGTGTTTGTGGTCCACTGCTGCTTGAATATTATAACTCACTTCTACCACAACTCCTTGCACCAAAAGCGCTCGTGCGTCCTGGTCAGTAGTGCTGATTTGGGGTTCTCCGCTGGCTTTGAGTTTTTCAGCCAAGAGTTCGTAATTGATTTTATTGGTTTTCAATCGCTCTATTTTGGCTTGGATATTATTGATATTGGTATTGTTTTCTTGCGTGTCGTTTTGCTCAATTTGCTCAAGGTATTGTTGAGTCTTTTCTTCGATATATGCCAAGTGTTTGTCAATCTTCTTTTGGCTAAAGTTGGCTTTTTTGCTATTATGTGCTCGGGATTTCGTGCCGTCAATAGCGATGATTTCTCCAGCAACCAAATCAGCATCTTTTAAAAAGGAAACAAAGAGTTTAAAGAGACTTTTAAGTCCTGTTGGGTTTTGTTTTCTAAAGTCGGCTATGCTGTGGTAGTTTGGTGCAAGTCCGCACAAAAGCCATTGCATCTCTAGGTTTCTCAAGCATTCTTTTTCGAGCTTGCGCGAACTGCGAAGTCCGTTGAGATAGCCGTATAAATAGAGTTTTAAGAAGATTTTAGTGTTAAAGCTAGGACGACCTTCAGTCTTTAAGGTTTGCACTTCAAAACCCAAAGCCTTGAGTGCAATGTTCTCTACAAAAGCATCGATAAATCTAATGGGGTTGTCAGTAGCAATGCTGTCTTCTAAACTACCGAAGGTCATTTGGTTACGCGGAATTCCTGTGATGTGTTGCATTGTTAAATTTACAAAAATAAAGTTTTATAATGCAAAGTTTTTTGATATATTTGGAGATAATGTTTGTGAGTTTTTTCACAGACTGACGTTAGCTGTAATTTATTTACAAGACTTATGGAAATGATTTTTATCAGTTTACTTTTTTTATTTTTACCTATATCTTGTCAATATTTTGTGGGAAGAAAATTATTACAAAGACCTAAAATTGTTTTCTTTGCTTTTAGTCTTATAATGATTTTAATTCA
>NZ_DATJCY010000180.1:0-4097 GCF_035577925.1 Gelidibacter sp.
TTCTGGAATTCCCATCTACTATTTTGTTGGCAACCACGATTTGTGGATGGATGGCTACTTTGAAGAAGAACTCAACATTCCTGTTTTTCACCAACCAAAAGAATTTGTTTTTAATGACCAAACCTTTTTTATTGGTCATGGCGATGGTTTGGGGCCACACGACAAGGGCTATAAACGCATGAAAAAAATATTTACCAATCCGTTTTTTAAATGGTGTTTTAGATGGTTGCACCCTGATTGGGGCGTTAGGATTGCACAATACATGTCGGTCAAAAACAAGCTCATTTCTGGTGACGACGACGCCAAGTTTCTTGGTGAAGACAACGAATGGCTAGTGCAGTATTGCAAACGGAAACTAGAAGAAAAACACCGTGATTATTTTGTGTTCGGACACCGACACTTGCCCATGGAAATTAAGCTCAATGAAAACGCTACGTATTTTAACCTCGGCGATTGGATTGGCTTTTATACTTATGGTGTTTTTGATGGAGAGACGTTTGAGTTGAAAACTTACAACTAAAACACATTCGTTTGATAGCCTTTAAAAAGGACATCTCCTTAATCCCGAAGGGATGCCATTATTCTAGGAAACAAATAACAACACGTGCAAAACCCTGAAAGGGTGACATAACACTTGCTGAAAGCTTTATACCACCCCTTCCGGGTTTTCTATCAACACCTATTGTTTTTTATAATCATTTCAGTCCTTCGGACTTTAAATCTAAAAAGTATAATGACCTAAGACAATAATGCCACAAAACTTATTAAGTTTCTTTTTCATGTTCTATCAAATCCTTTCGCAAATCTAGTTTTCTAAAGGATGGCGAAACAATTCCGGTTGTTACTACCGTTACCAAAGTCATGGTACCACCAAAAACAACGGCGGTAACGGTGCCAAAAAGTTTAGCTACCAAACCGCTTTCAAAAGCACCAAGTTCATTGGAAGAACCCACAAACATAGAGTTTACTGATGCTACACGACCACGCATGTGATCGGGCGTTTTTAATTGTAAAATGGTTTGTCGGATTACCATAGATACGCCGTCGGTCACACCACTGAAAAACAGGGCAACGACCGAAATCCAAAACACAGACGATAATCCGAAAATGATAATACAAACTCCAAATCCAAAAATAGCGCCCAGCAATTTCATTCCGGCGTTTTTACTGATCGGAATATAGGCGGTAATCAACATCGTTAAAAACGCACCTACAGCCGGAGCCGCTCTTAATACCCCAAAACCTTCGGAGCCTACTTTCAATATATCTTGCGCAAATATGGGTAATAAGGCCACAGCACCTCCAAAAAGCACGGCCACCATATCTAAGGTTAGCGCCCCTAAAATGGCCTTGGTTTTAAACACAAATCGGAGTCCTTCTTTAAGACTTTGCATCACAGGTTCGCCAATTTTAGGATTCAAGATTGGTTTTTTAGAAATGCGCAATAAATTGATCAGTGCCATCGCCGCGAATCCCAAGATTAAGCACATGGACCAATGCACACCAATCCAACTGATACTGAAACCCGCCAACGCCGGCCCGAGAACAGCACCCACTTGCCATGTTGAACTACTCCAAGTAGCAGCATTGGGATATAGCTTTTTTGGAACAATCAAGGCAATTAATGAAAACACGGTAGGTCCTATAAATGCTCTGACCAAACCGCCACAAAACACCAGTGCATAAATACTATAAAGGATACTATTTGTTGACCAATCTCCAACGATTCTTGGCCATGTCAATAAAAAGAGGCCTAAACTGATCATTGAAAAACCAATAATACATTTGATTAATAGTCCGCGCTTTTCACTTTGATCTACAATATGACCTGCAAACAAGGCTATTGAAAGTGCAGGAATAATCTCCATGAGCCCTATCAAACCCAATGACCACGGATCTTTTGTGAGGGAATAAACCTCCCATTCTATGACAATGAATTGCATAGACCATGCGAAAACAAGAGCAAAACGAACCAATAGAAAAATATTGAATTCTTTAATACGGAGTGCCGCATAAGGGTCTTTTTTAAACGGTTTTTGATCCATAAATAACGGTCCTTTCAAAAATCAATGGATTTTAAAATCCTGAAAGGTGATAAAGTTTTAATACAAATTTTAAACAACAACAGCTCTGCATCAGTTTTTAGGATTAAAAATAACTTAAGATTTAATATCCCTCAACTTCAATTGCAAAGTCACATGGCCTTGCCAATGGTTTTCGTCTATAGAATAGACCGCTTTAAATGGTTTCTTATCGGTAATTAATTCGCACTTATCCCCTAGATTAAAGCCAATACCCACCATTCTGTCTGAGTTTTCGTGCTGCACGGTAACCCTCAAATGCTTATCATCTTCACCAACACATTTGCCATAACCTGTATCGCGTAAATTTTCGGTCATAAAAATGGGTGGCATATTTCCGGGGCCAAATGGTGCAAACTGTTTCAAAATGCGATAAAACTTTGGCGTTATAGCCTCCAAGCCAATAGTCATATCAACCTTAATTTCTGGCGTCAAAAGAGCTTTATCAATGGTTTTGGACACCTCATCTTCAAAAGCCTGTTTAAAGGCTTCATAGTTTTCTTCCTTGAGCGTTAATCCAGCGGCGTATTTATGACCTCCAAACTGCTCTATATGAGCACTGCATGCTTCCAGCGCATTATATACATCAAATCCTGATACCGATCGGGCGGAGGCGGCCAATCGGTCACCACTTTTAGTAAATACCAATGTGGGTTTGTAGTAAGTTTCAATCAACCGTGACGCTACAATACCAATAACGCCTTTATGCCATGACTCTTGATAAACTACTGATGTAAAACGCGATTGCTCATTGGAGTTTTCAATCTGCATTAACGCTTCTTTAGTGATTTGATGGTCAGCTTCTTTTCTATCAGTGTTGAATTGTTCGATTTGAAGGGCATGGATTTTTGCGATGTCTTCATCATGTTCAGTCAAGATGTCGACCGCATGATTGCCGTGTTTCATACGTCCCGCAGCATTAATCCTTGGAGCCACCACAAAAACAACATCGGTTATGGTTAATTTCTTTTTTTGCGCTTGATCTATAATCGCTTTAATACCAGGTCTTGGACAGCTATTGATGATTTCCAATCCAAAATAAGCTAAAACCCGATTCTCTCCAGTAATGGGCACAATGTCGGCACCAATGGCCATCGCTACCAGATCGAGATATTCTTTTAAATCTTCAATAGTTTTACCATCTCTGGAAGCCAACGCCTGAACCAATTTAAAACCCACGCCACAACCGCACAACTCATCATAAGGATACGTGCAATCCTCACGTTTTGGATCTAAAACAGCAACGGCATCAGGAAGTTCGTCACCTGGTCGGTGATGGTCACAGATAATAAAATCAATGCCTTTTTGTTTGGCATAGCCTACTTTATCAATGGCTTTTATGCCACAATCGAGTGCAATAATCAACGTTATGTCATTGTCGTGCGCATAATCTATTCCTTTTATAGAAACGCCATAACCTTCGTCATACCGATCGGGAATATAAGTGGTAACCGTTTCAATTCTTGTTTTTAAATACGATGCCATTAAAGCCACTGCACTTGTACCATCTACGTCATAATCCCCAAAAACCATGATGTTTTCACCTTCCGAAATGGCTTTTTCAATCCGCACAACCGCTTTATCCATATCCTTCATCAAAAAAGGATCGTGTAGCTGATCAAGACTTGGCCTGAAAAAATGTTTGGCATCTTCATAGGATTTAATGCCGCGCTGAAGTAACAGTTGGGCAATAGACTCATCCACTTGAAGTGCCTGACTTAAGTGTTTTATTTTAGAAGGTTCAGGTTTTGGTTTTAGGGTCCAACGCATGGAAAGGTTTCTTGTTTCGAGTTTATAATGTTTCAAGTTCAAGAGACCTAACAGGTTTAAAAAACCTGTTAGGTCTTGTTAAGAACTGTTAGATTATCTTAGTAGAACACTATTTATTATGATAATGGATCGATGTGTTTACTTTGGCAAATTGTCTGAACATTTCCATCACACCACAATATTTCTCAATCGATAAATCGACTGCTTTTTTTATTTTTCCTTCATCTAAATTATCACCGTAAAAAT
>NZ_DATJCY010000181.1:0-1781 GCF_035577925.1 Gelidibacter sp.
TGTGCACTTTGAAAACGAACAAAAGAGCATACTTATCAAGTGATCCTTGGTTGTAAATCGTTTGGTATAGCGGTCGGAATCGCATTTCTTTACTTCTTTTCTGATAATGGAATCATCAATTAATGAAATCAGCTGTCCGAAAACGGATTTTGTCGAAAAATGATTACTTTTACTCATCGTATTTTTGTTTGTCGAAACTCAAATTTACGATGTTTTTAGGAAGCCATTAAGTTGGCTTCCTTTTTATCGGACAACAATGAATCTTAAAGAAATATTGGCAAAATATTTTAAATTTTGGGAATCTATCTTAAATTTTACTCAACAATAATTTTGCCCAGATAATTCGACCATTTTTCACTCTTTTTACTTATTCTGATTTGGTATTCGTGATGCACTTTACAATTCTGAGTTTATCATTAGGAGTTCATTATTTTTCACTTAATCTTCTGTCATTATAATCTTATAAAAAAGCCGTTCGACAACCTTTTTTTCTGGAAGTAGGCTTAAACATAGCTTTATTTTCACCACAGCTAAGACAACAACTTGAATTAAATAGCCTAAACGGCTTTTAATTGCGCTATAATTTTGCCATTGTACCTACCCATCGGCAAGAATAGCTTTTACGGATAACCACAAACATCACAACACATTTATTAACAGCGACTAAACTTCATACTTGTGTTATATTAATTTTTCAAGGAAAACACCATAAGCAATAACTTCTACTACAAGATTTATTCTAAAGATTAGAACAGATCGATTTTTGAAATGTTTAGTTTGAAAATACCTGTAAGGTTCTAGAGTTAAAACCGATTTTCACAACTCGAATTTTAAATATTTCACCATTAACACGACAAAATCAACTTTTTTATACCATAAATTATTTTATGTCATCGCTAGTCTTCATGAACTGCCGATAGGGCAAGTATTATTCTTCGGGCATGATTCGTGATAGAATAGCTCATTTTGTACAGCAAATAAAACCTCATAAAACATGAACTGACATCACCTTAAAAACTAGTTATCACATTGATCATGAATATTTTTTGATAAAACACCAAATTCAGATCAGAAAACACCCTACAATTAATATTTTCTCTTTAATTCTTTCTATTTAAACCCTAGACTATATGAAGTGATTTAAACTTATTTTGAAAATAGGAAAGGGTTGATGAAATTGGTGTTGCAAAACATATCCATTTCAAGATCAACCCTTATGTACAATGTACTGGACAAAGATATTATAAAAAGTGAAATTGTTCCTTATTTACCATTAGCAAAAAGAGGTTTTCAGGCGACGGTCCCTTTGGAAGAAATAGCAAATGCCGTTCTTTATAAGCTAAAAACAGGTGTTCAATGGCACCAATTGCCCGTAAAAGCCCTGTTTGAGGGAAATATATTAAGTTGGCAGAGTGTTTATTATCATTATCGCAATGGTGTACCACGGATGTCCTAAAGAAGGCCTGGACAGGTATTTTTAGAAAGATACAAATCCAGATTGGACCTTTCGAGTGTTGATTTTGATGGCAGCCATACTTCTGCAATAAGAGGTGGCAAAGAAACGCAAAACAACTAACGCCCTGTATTTGAGTGACCGCCAAGGTCTACCCATGGCAATATCAAATCCAGTAGCTGGCAACCATAACGATCTTTATGACATTGAAGTACAGTTTGAAGTTATAACGAGAACTTTGGAACAAGCAAATATTTCAGTTGAAGGGCTCTTTTTAAATGCTGACGCAGGTTTCGACTCCAAAGAGTTTCGGCTCTGTTGTGAAAGA
>NZ_DATJCY010000182.1:0-36800 GCF_035577925.1 Gelidibacter sp.
GTGCATCCAATACTAGTTTTTTTGGACTGCAAATAGATTTAAGATGAATTAAATAATATTTCGTTGTGACGAAAAATAATATGAAAAAGATTACAATTGCCATTGATGGCTTTTCATCCACCGGAAAAAGTACGGTTGCCAAACAGTTGGCCAAAGCTTTGGGTTACGTGTATGTCGATTCTGGTGCCATGTACAGGGCGGTGACTTATTATGCCATGCAAAACGACATCATTTCTAATGATTCTTTTAATGTTGAAAAGTTGATTTCAGAATTAAATGAGGTTAAAATATGCTTTAAATATAATGACCGCTTAGGCTTTGCCGAAGTGTACTTGAATGGGATAAATGTTGAAAAAGAAGTCCGCACGCTGGAAGTATCGCAATGGGTGAGCAAGGTGGCGGAAATCTCTGAAGTCAGAAAAATGTTGGTCCGGCAACAACAGCAAATGGGGCAGGAGAAAGGCGTGGTTATGGATGGCCGCGATATTGGAACGGTCGTTTTTCCTGATGCCGAATTGAAGTTGTTTATGACCGCTTCCGCAGAAACGAGAGCCAAACGCCGTTATAAAGAACTCCTTGAACGCAATGAAAAGGTAAGTTATGAAGATGTTTTAAGTAATGTAGAGTCTCGTGATTTGATTGATTCTACAAGAGAAGATTCACCATTGATAAAGGCCGACGATGCCATTGAGATTGATAACTCGAACCTTAACTTAGAGGAGCAGTTTGAAAAACTTTATAATTTGGCTCAAAATGCGATTAATCATCAATGAGTACGACTTGTTCTGGCAAAGGCGCGCAGACCCAAAGTTTTTAGACCAATGTAATTTTCACTTATCAAAGAAAAATCATCCATGGAAACCGTGTGATTTTCTGAATAAAACAGGCTTTTTTGTGTTTTAAATTATTAAGTTGATTCAGTGTTGATAAATTTAATCGATAGATTTTAATTGATTGAAATCCAAAGAGTTAAAAAAATTATTTATAAACGCTGAATCACCCGATTCCACCTGGTCCCCGATGGGATAATTAGGAAATTCAGTAAAAAAATCGCTGTCGGTAATTTTGAGATTATTCTTCAATAGAAGTAGAAATACCCTTTCGGAAGAGGTCATTTGATCATCAGAATACGCCATGCTGTATGCGGTTTTTAAAAATTTGGTTTTTTCTTCATCGGTAAAAATTATTTCATCTAAGGAAGAAAGAAATTCTTTAGTGAGGTGGGTAGGGTTTTCTTTTAAATTAGTGATCATCATATTGACCATTGTTTGATAGGGGATTTTTTCTTCCATTTCAATTTGTGTATAGATTTGTTTATTGAATTTAATTTCATTTTGATAAATAGTTCCGTCAATTACCATAATAAGAAATGAAAAAACAAACAGAAGCTGCTGAAAATTATAAGTAGTTATAATGAGATCGTTTTAAAGAATGTGTCTTTAAAGTTATTAAATTTTTGCCTAGTGTAAAAAATTATTCTTTTGAATTGCCTCCTGATATTCCAAACCTATTTTTCTGAAAAACAACAAGGATGACGAATCCAAAAAAGTGCAATTGTAAACATTGTTGACCGATAACAATTCTGAAGTTTTTTAGGGGATATTTTTCGAACTACAAATACAGTTGGATAATAACTCGAACGATTCACTACAATGATTGTAACAAAAAAAGCTGTGACCAATAAAAAAAACGACCTCAGGGATCGTTTTATTTATTATAAGTAATTTGTAACCAATAGTGTCGTATCAAAAAAACAGCTGTTCGCTTGTTTTCCAATTGATTTTATTCTTTTAAAAGGATAAAATACGGCAACTACTTAAGTTATGATAGGATTAAATATTTGGGATGATCAATTCTTGATTAGGATGGATCACATCCGGGTTTTTCAAGATATCTGAGTTTGCCGTAAAAATCTTTTGATATTTAGAGGCATCGCCATAATAATGTTTTGCAATTTTGCCAAGCGTTTCACCGGACTTTACGGTATGCCTAGCATAAACCGAGGTGTCAGCCACTCTGATATCGGCCTGGATATCTGAAGGGTTTTCACCGCCGATAGCCTTGATCTTATCCCATAAAATATTTTTTTCGTATTGATTTTTGGCGGTTCCCTTAATTTTTAAAATACCGTTTTCTTCTTTAACATCGCCATTTTCAATGTTCAACTGTTGTCCGAGGTCTAATACGCTTTGATACTTAGATTTTACCATGATATTGAGTTTTTAAATTAATTATGAGTATGAAGATACCAAATTCCCGATCAAATCGATAACGCTATCAATTTTAATTTTAAACGAAATGGAAAAAGTTAATGCCCATGAATTTAGTTGCTTGTATTTCTTGTGAATAAGAAAAATATATTGTAGTTTTGCACTCCTTTTGGCGGCACCTTTGGAAGATAAAAGGAATGAAACATAATTTATATAACACTTCTGTGTGTTAGCTGCATAACACTTCCTAAAAACACCCAGAATACAAATTAGTATTCAGCACATGTCTGAAAAAGAAACAAATCAAGCAGAAGTAGTCTCTACTGAAGCTGCAGTAAACAATGCTCCAAAAGTATCGGAAGCACAAGCAAACCCTGAAAAATTCCTAGCAGAATTTAACTGGCACAATTACGAAGAGGGAATTGAGCAAGTTGATGACAAAAAACTTCAGGAATTTGAAAAATTAGTATCAGAAAATTTTGTGGACACTCTTGACGACGAGGTTGTTGAAGGTGTGGTAGTCCATATTACTGATCGTGATGCTATTATTGATATCAACGCCAAATCTGAAGGTGTAATTTCTCTTAATGAGTTCCGTTACAACCCAAATTTGCAAGTTGGTGATAAAGTAGAAGTATTAATTGATGTACGTGAAGACGCTAATGGCCAGTTGGTATTATCTCACCGTAAAGCTAGAGTAATCAAGGCTTGGGATAGAGTAAACAACGCCCATGACACTGGCGAAATCGTCAATGGTTTTGTAAAATGCAGAACTAAAGGCGGTATGATCGTTGACGTATTTGGTATTGAAGCCTTCTTGCCAGGTTCTCAAATTGACGTAAAACCGATTAGAGATTACGATCAGTACGTTAATAAAACCATGGAATTTAAAGTTGTAAAAATCAACCACGAATTCAAAAACATTGTTGTTTCTCATAAAGCGCTTATCGAAGCTGATATTGAAGAACAGAAAAAAGAAATCATTGGCCAGTTAGAAAAAGGACAAGTATTGGAAGGTATTGTTAAAAATATTACTTCTTACGGTGTCTTTATTGATCTAGGTGGTGTAGATGGATTGGTTCATATTACAGATCTTTCTTGGTCACGTATCAACCATCCAAATGAAATTGTTGAATTGGATCAAAAACTTAACGTGGTTATCCTTGATTTTGACGAAGACAAATCAAGAATCCAATTAGGTTTGAAACAATTGAGCAAACATCCTTGGGAAGCTTTGGGCGACGACGTAAAAGTTGGAGACAAAGTAAAAGGAAAAGTAGTTGTTATTGCTGATTACGGTGCATTTATTGAAGTAGAAGAAGGCGTTGAAGGATTGGTTCACGTAAGTGAAATGTCATGGTCAACACACTTGCGTTCTGCTCAAGACTTTGTAAACGTTGGTGATGAGATTGAAGCGGTTATTTTAACTCTTGACAGAGAAGACCGTAAAATGTCATTAGGTATTAAGCAATTGACTCCAGATCCATGGACTGACATTACAAACAAATATCCAGTTGGTTCAAGACACACAGGTATTGTACGTAACTTCACAAACTTTGGTGTGTTTGTTGAATTGGAAGAAGGAATTGACGGATTGATTTATATTTCTGATCTTTCTTGGACCAAGAAAATCAAACATCCAAGTGAGTTCTGTAATGTAGGCGACAAATTAGAAGTTGTTGTATTGGAGTTGGATGTTGAAGGACGTAAATTAAGTTTAGGTCACAAACAAACAACCGAAAATCCTTGGGATAAATACGAAAGCGAATTTGCTCTAGGAACTACCCATACAGCAGAAATTTCTGAATTGGTTGACAAAGGTGCTACTGTAGAGTTTAACGAAGATATCGTTGCTTTTGTTCCTGCACGTCATTTAGAAATGGAAGATGGTAAAAAATTGAAAAAAGGTGACACTGCCGAATTTAAAATTATTGAGTTCAATAAAGAGTTCAAACGTGTTGTTGCTTCTCATACTGCTATCTTTAAAGAAGAGGAAATTGCTAACGTAAAAGCAGCTGTTGCTAAAGCAGAAGCTACTGCAGCAGAAGCAAAACCAACACTTGGTGATGCCAATGATGCTTTGCAAGCACTTAAAGATAAAATGGACGGAAAAATCTAAATTACAAATTCCTGAGTGGTTACTGAGCTTGTCGAAGTACAGCCAGGAATCCTAAGAATTTAAAGTTCTAAATATCCAAAAGCCTTCAATATTAATGTTGAAGGCTTTTTTGTTTTGTTACGGTTTACACCAAAATATCTCTTGAACTAAACACAAGCAAATACATTGCATAGTAGAATATTTATCCTAAATTTGTAAGCCAAATACGTTTGGAAAATTATGGGCCAAAAAGTTCTACTTAACGCAAAAGAGGTAAATATCATTCTTCATCGATTGGCTTGTCAACTGATTGAAAAACACAACGACTTTTCTAACACGGTTCTTATTGGTATTCAGCCACGTGGTAAATATTTGGCCAATAGGTTAACCCAAATCCTAAAGGAAGATTACCATATTAAACACATCCAGTTGGGACATTTGGACATCACTTTTTTTAGAGATGATTTCCGACGTGGAGAAAAACCATTGGAAGCAAATTCTACAGAAATCAATTTTATAGTTGAAGATAAAAACATTGTATTTATCGATGATGTGCTTTATACCGGTCGGAGTATTCGTGCGGCATTAACGGCAATTCAATCTTTTGGAAGGCCTAATGAAATCGAACTATTGACCTTAATTGATAGACGGTTTAGTCGTCATTTGCCAATTCAGCCCAATTATAAAGGCCGACAGGTAGATGCCATTAATGAAGAAAAAGTAAAAGTAAATTGGGTGGAACATGGTGGAGAAGATGCAGTTTACTTAGTTAATAGTTAGTAATGACGAGTGAAGAATTATTTCAGATAGATAAGAAAATTTCAGAAAATGGAGACGTGGTCATTGTTTCTTTTAGTTTTTTTGAGAATTTTGATGATATAAATCGTGTAGATACTTTGATGTTTGCTTCTATTTCTGAAGATGTTGGCAGATACGAAGGATACCAAGTGGAGATGGATGACACAAAGGGACAATTTTTTGCCTATGGTCGAAATGCAGAAGAATTATTTAAGGTGATGCGGCCAATTTTACTTCAATTTGATTTTTTAAGAACAGCAATGGTATATTTGCATTTCAATAATGAAGACGGCTCCCAGAGTGAATTGGAGTTTAGCTTGAAAGACGTTTCCTGACCTAAGATACAAACTTCATACTTTTAGGATTGAAGCTTGGACAAGTATAGAATGAGTACTAATACACATAAATAATATCTACAATGAGCGAATTAAGTGTCAATCACTTATTGGGAATAAAATATCTGAACGCGAAGGATATTCAACTAATTTTTGAAACCGCAGATCATTTTAAAGAAGTTATAAACCGACCGATTAAAAAGGTACCATCGCTGAGAGATATTACTATTGCCAATTTGTTTTTTGAAAATTCGACACGAACAAAACTTTCATTTGAATTGGCTGAAAAACGACTTTCTGCCGATGTTATTAATTTCTCAGCATCGCAATCATCTGTAAAAAAAGGTGAAACTTTAATTGATACCGTTAATAACATCCTTTCCATGAAAGTTGATATGGTGGTGATGCGACATCCTAATCCTGGAGCTTGCGAATTTTTGTCCCAACATGTTAAAGCCAGCATCGTTAATGCCGGTGATGGTGCACACGAACATCCTACTCAAGCACTGTTGGATAGTTTTTCAATACGTGAGCGATTGGGTGAAGTACAAGGAAAAAACGTGGTTATTGTTGGTGATATTTTGCATAGTAGAGTGGCACTTTCAAATATTTTTGCGTTGCAATTGCAAGGTGCCAATGTTATGGTTTGCGGACCAAAAACCTTGTTGCCAAAATATATAGAAAAATTAGGTGTAAAAGTAGAAACCGATTTAAAAAAGGCATTGCAATGGTGCGATGTGGCCAATATGCTTCGTGTACAGAACGAACGTATGGACATGACCTATTTTCCATCTACCCGAGAATATACACAGCAATATGGGGTTAATAAAACCTTACTCGATCAATTGGATAAGGACATAATTATTATGCACCCCGGACCAATTAACCGTGGTGTTGAAATTACCAGCGATGTGGCCGATTCCAAACAAGCTATTATTTTGGACCAAGTGCAAAATGGTGTGGCTATTAGGATGGCAGTTATTTATTTATTAGCTTCAAAGATTAAACATTAAATCAAGTCCAATGATTTTTGAAAAAGACGGAAATATAACTTTAGTTATACAAGAAAAATGCTCCATTCCAGAATTGGTAAAAAAGCTAGAGGCTACTTATCCGAAGTTTAAAGACGATAATGTCATTATTAATCTTTTGGTTTCTAAGGATGTGGCATTGTCAAATATGAAGGGGTTTTTGGAAATTTCTACTAGACATCGAGAAGCTAATCACTCATTTGTTATTGTAAGCAATCAAATTGATTTGGATGAAATACCTGATGAAATTGTAGTTGTCCCTACAGTTAAGGAAGCCTATGATGTGATTGAAATGGAAGATATGGAACGCGATCTGGGTTTCTAAATATAGATTGCGGAGTCATTGGCATTGATGGACAAATGATTTATCGCTAGTTAGTAAATGACATGAAATTAACAATTCTTGGTTGCTTTAGTGCAACGCCACGGAAAGAGACCAATCCAACAGCACAGGTTTTAGAAATCAACAACCATATTTTTTTAATAGATTGTGGCGAAGGAACTCAGGTGGAATTACGTCGAAAAAAAATTAAGTTTTCAAGAATTAAACATATTTTTATTTCCCATTTGCATGGCGATCATTTTTTTGGATTGGTAGGATTAATTTCAACTTTCCGACTGTTGGGACGTGAAACCGAATTGCATATCCATTGTCCAAAAGGATTAAAGGAAGTGATTACGCTACAAATGAAACTAGCGGATTCGTGGACCAATTATCCACTTTTTTTTCATGAATTGACCTCCAAGGTTTCTGAATGTATTTTTGAAGATGATAAAGTAGAGGTTTGGACCATTCCATTAGATCATCGGATTTATACCAATGGTTTTTTGTTTCGCGAAAAACAAGGCGAACGCCATCTGCACATGCCATGGGTAATTGAGGCAAATATAGATGTGGCTTATTATAATAAATTAAAACAAGGCCATGATGTTTATAATAAAGATGGCGTACTCATCGATCATAAAAAAGTGACGTTACCGCCGAGGTCACCTAAAAGCTATGCGTTTTGTAGTGATACAGCTTATAATGAGTCGATTATACCAATTATAAAGAACGTTGATGTTCTGTATCATGAATCGACTTTTTTAGACAAGCACATCTCCTTGGCAGAACAAACGAAACATTCTACAGCCAAACAAGCAGCGCAAATAGCTAAAATGGCCAATGCTAAAACCTTAATTTTAGGTCATTATTCGACACGTTATGATGATTTGAACGAATTTAAAAGAGAAGCACAAACCATTTTTAAACCGGTGAAATTGGCTCGGGATGGGAAGATCTTTAATTTTGATTAAATTCTTTTTCAAGTTTAATTTGAGTAAAAAATTACTTAAATTTATGTAAAATCGAATATAATATAGTTTACTTTTTTAGGTACTTAATAATTTTGCAATGGATACAGATTTAGGGGATTACAGAAAATCTTATGAAAAACAAGAGCTGTTGGAAAATGCTATCAGTAGCAATCCTATGGAAGTTTTTCAGAAATGGTTTTATGAAGTCGATACTAATTATGAAGAGGGTGAAACTAATGCGATGACGGTATCAACTTTAGGCACTGACGGTTTTCCAAAAAGTAGGGTAGTGCTCCTTAAAAAATACACTCATGAAGGTTTTATTTTCTATACCAATTATAATAGTGAAAAAGGCAGGGCAATTGAAACTCATCCCAAAGTTTGTCTTTCATTTTTTTGGCCTAAAGCAGAACGCCAAGTGATCATTAAAGGCACCGCCGAAAAAATCGCTCCAAATATGAGTGATGGCTATTTTGAGTCCAGACCAAGAGGTAGTCAATTAGGTGCTTTGGTGTCACATCAAAGTCAAGTGGTTGAGAACAGAGCGGTTCTTGAAAATGAACTTCAACAATTGGAAGAAAAATATGAAGGTAAGGACATATCAAGACCAGAATATTGGGGCGGATATTTGGTGCGACCGGTTTCTATAGAATTTTGGCAAGGACGCCCAAATAGATTGCATGATCGCATCAGGTTTACTCTAAACGCAGAATATGATTGGGTTATGGAGCGTTTATCGCCCTGAAAAATTAATGTTTTTAGTATCAATCTCTGCTTGATAGGTGTTTTTAGCCGTATTGTTAGGCTGGGGATTTTATGTATTTTGAAAAGTTTATATAATCTTATTGCATCGTTTGCGAGTGTTTTATCAATAAAGGCTTAATCACTCTAGTACGCTTTCTTTTGATGGTATGCAATTCGGATGTGCCTTCCTTTTTTTATTATGTGACCTATAACTGAGTTCAAATTAGTTGACGTTCATGTAAATCTACATGATCATAAGGTTTTTTCAACAAAGATTCTTAAAGTTTTGATATTAGTTAAAATACGCATTTCATCGACTATTTGCAGATAAATTCGGTAAATAACATGTCTTTCATCGATTTTAACAAATATTTAACATTCGACTCGGTGTAGATTTTTAATTTAGCTAAACCAAATCGAATATACCTACTTATGAAATTTACAACCTACCTGTCAATGGTGGCTTTACTAGCTATGTTGACGTTTTCGTGTGCATCGGATGATTTTCAAGAAAGTTTAGATCAGACCGTATTGGAAAAAGCACCACCAGCAAAGGAAATTGAGCTAGAGATTTTAGAATTAATCAATAGCTATAGGATCAGCGAAGACTTAAGTCCATTAAACAATTTAAGTATTATTAAGTCGGTAGCTTTTACTCATACTGATTATATGGTTTCTGTAAATCAGGTGAGCCATGATAATTTTTACAAGCGTAAAACAAGTTTGGTTGAAAATGTTTCTGCAACAAAAGTAACTGAAAATGTTGCGTATGCTTACAGTTCTGCACAATCTGTAGTGAATGCGTGGTTGGATAGTCCAGGGCATAGAGCTAATATTGAAGGTGATTTTACAGATTTTGAAATTTCAGCAGAAATGAATTCTGAAGGTAAATGGTTTTTCACAAATATATTTATTAAACGTTAGTCTGGAATTAAGTTTTAAGTGTTAGTTATTTTGAAAAGGACCGCTCATTAGAGAGCGGTTTTTTTGTTCCGCTGTTTTTTATTACGAGCAGGCAATGGTATGTATTATTCTGTTTCACCATCAAATATCTGTTCAATAAAAAACCTCCGATGCGAAGCAATCGGAGGTTTAGAATACCTATGAGTGGTATGATGTTTTTAATCCTTTAGGATATAGAAGTACGATCTTCTGTTTAATTGGTGTTCTTCCGAAGTACATTTCACACCATTAGAACATTTGTTAAGTAATTGTGATTCACCATAACCAATAGCACTTTCAATTCGATCTGCCGCAATTCCTCTAGAGATGATATAATCTCTTGTCGATTTTGCTCTTCTGTCTGAAAGTTTCATATTATAATTGTCACTTCCTCTACTATCGGTATGCGATTCAATTTTGATAACCATATTTGGATGTGATCTCATAACGTCAACAATATGCTCTAATTCATACTCAGCATCTGTTCTGATGTTCCATTTGTCGAAATCAAAGAAAATTGGGTTAATTACAATTTGGTTCATATCGATTAACGGTGTTAAGTATAGATCGGCATTAACAATTTTACCATTTTCTGATGATGTAACCACTTCTTTTAGAGCGTCTTTGTAATCCTTTTTGCTACCTAGAATTGTGTAAGACTTATCACACTCGGCATCAAAAGTGTAAGCTCCGGTTTCTGAGGTTATTACGGTCGTAACGATTTTACCAGATTTATTGATCAACTTCACTTCAACACTGGCAAGGACTTCATTGGTTTTTGCATCTCTTGCGATGCCTTGAATGGTCTGCTTGCAAGGTTCTGCATTAAAATAATAGATGTCGTCGCCACCTTTTCCACCTGGTCGGTTGGAAGAGAAATAGCCAGTATTACTGCCGTCATTCATATAGAATGCAAAATCATCATAACCACTGTTGTATGGTGCTCCAAGGTTTTGGGGTACAGCATTCGTATCATTTAGAACATTTGACTTGTAAATATCCAATAAGCCTAAGTTCAAATACCCATCAGATGAAAAGTAAAGTGTGTTGTTCTTAGAAACAAACGGGAACATTTCACGTCCTTCTGTATTTACTTTTGGACCGAGATTTCTTGGCTCACTATAGGTTCCGTTTTCAAGAATATCTACTTCATAGATGTCCGTTTGTCCAAAACCTCCTTCACGATCGGATACAAAATAGAGTATTTTGTTGTCAGGACTTAACGCCGGATGCCCATTTGAATAGTATTTATCGTTAAACGGCAGTTCAACAATATTTCCCCATTTTCCATCTTCTAAAGTAGCTTTATAGAGTTTTAGATGTGACGTTCCTTTGGTGTCATAATTTAATTTATTCCTTCTATCAACATTATCACGAGTAAAATACATAGTGTTGCCGTCGTTTGTAATTGCAATGGATGCTTCGTGATAAGCGGTGTTGATTTTTGATGAGTTAATGAAATCGGCTTCAGAGTATTCCTTTTGATTATTATTCTCTGTGACCGCTACTTGGTAAATATCCAAGAAAGGTTCGTCGTTCCATTGGTATCTTTTTTTCAACTGTATATCTCTTGCCGAAGCAAAGTAAAGTATACCATTGGCCATATACCCACCAAAATCGGAAAACTCTGTATTGAAAGGTAAGTTTTCAATTTTTACAACAACGTTTTCTGTAGAAGCTAAATCTTCGTAAATATCAGCATTATTGGCATGGAAATCTTTTACACGACGGTCGTCATTTTGAATTTCCTTAAATTTAACCAACCATTTGTCGGCTTCTTCATAATGGCCGATACTTCTTAAACTTTGGATGTATTTAAAAATGTATTCAGGATCGATCTTATTGTATTTATTGACCGCTTTGCCATACCACAGGGCTGCTTCTTTTGAGTTGGAGTTGTTGTAGTAGCAATCTCCCAAGCGGGTTAAAACATGCTCACTACTGTCTCCTTTTCTTACGGCTTCTTGATAGAGTTCTGTCGCTTTTACGTAGGCGAAGTTTCCAAAAAACTTATCGGCCAACTTTTTTTGAGCAACCATGAACGTGCTGCTAAGCGCAAAAAGTAATATAAATAATTTTGTTTTCATAGTCATAAGTTTTAGAAGTATCGAGGCGATTTAATACGTTTACTTTTAAAGATTTCGAACATTAAAAGAATTTCATGAGAACTATTTGTGTATCGATTGAGTTTAGAGAAAGGATATTCATAGGCATACCCAATACGTAGTTGTTTAGATACCTGGAAGTCCACAATACCTCCTAAAGCAGAGGTTCTCTCATTGATTCGGTAACCAGCTCCAACCCAGAATACATCATTAAATAGGAAGTTTGCTGTTAAATCATAAGATAGTGGTGCTCCATTAGTTGTTTTTACTAAAAATGAAGGTTTAAACTTGGTAGATTCACTTAAGTCAAAAACATAACCTCCCGTGAAATAGTAGCTAATACGCTCTAAAGCTTCATAGTTTTCTTCACCATTATAATCGGTATTAAGTAATCTTGGAGCAGAAAGACCCACGTACCATCTTTCTGAATGCCAATAGACACCGGCACCAATATTTGGTTTCCATCGGTTTTCATAACCGTAAATAATAGGATCATCAGCATGATAATCCCTAAAATCAGCATCGAGACTAAATCCGGTAAAACCCGCTTTTAGACCAAAGGCCAATTTAGAATTTTCACCCGTTGGAACGGTGTATGAGAAATCGGCATAGGCATATTGAAAATTTTGAGCGCCCACTTCATCATTAATAAATGAGAATCCCAGACCAATCTTTTCATTGCGTAGCGGTGCATGTACAGACAAGGTTTGTGTGGTTGGTGCGCCATCCATTCCAACCCATTGGCTTCTGTGCAAGCCTACTACACTTAAGGTCTCTCTACTACCAGCATAGGCTGGGTTTATAGAGACTGTATTGAACATATACTGTGTAAACTGTGGTAATTGCTGAGCAACTCCCACCCAGCTGGTGAACAGTATAAAGACGATGATATTAAACTTTACGAATTTCATAGGTTAAAATTTATTTGGTTGCAACATAGATTGGACCAGCAAACGGTTTCAATCCACTATTTTTTAGGTTAACGATATAGTAATACGTGCCTGTTGGTACATAATTAGCACTTCCTACCGACGCTTTGGATGTAGTTCCGTTCCAGTCATTTTGGTAATCATTAGATTCGTAGATCAAAGCTCCCCAACGGTTGAATATTTGTACTTCATAAGTAAATCCACAGGATTCAACACCGGTAATCGTAAAGAAATCATTCTTTCCATCGGCATAAGTTGTAACGGCTTTTGAAATAACTACATCCTCTATACCACATGGCATTACAACACAGTCGTCAGTTATTTTAATGCTAACCAAAGTTTCGGTTGGGCAATATTCGTCTTCAGTGTTGTATTTGAAGGTGTAGGTGTTTAAAGCCATTTGATATGGATTGAAAATACTACCATCTAATACGACATTTCCAGTAACAACCGACCAAGTTCCATCAGTACTATAATTTCCGCTGAGTAAGCTGAACAAGTCAAAATCAAGGTTTTCATCATTACAAAGTTCTGTACTTCCGCCTTTTACTGAATTTGAGCTGTTAACATTGATAATTTGAGTGTAAACAGATTCGTTTTCACAGTTATCAAATACGGTCCAAGTTCTTGTGATTACATAATCTTCAGTATTGTTAGCCGCAGTTGATGTTTCAGTAAATTCAACTTGGATGTTATTAGAACAAGCATCTTCAAAAACCAATTCTGGAACCTCCGGAATATTATCGCAAGTAATGGTGATTTCGGTTTCATATTCAGTGACCAAGCTCGGTGCTATGGTATCTTGAACATTAATAAGTTGTACACATTCTGATGAGTTCAACACAGTAGTTTCACCTTCATCAAGAATCCCGTTTCTATTGGTATCTAAATATTCAGTAATGGTATAAGTACGTGTTACTGTTTGTGCACATGAACCATTGTCAGCACTATTTGCAGCAGTAATCACAATAATACCACATGAAGAGCTTTCAATAAATCCGTCACCATTGCCAAGAGCTTCAAACTCTGTAATGGTATAATTGGTTTTAGATGGCAGATCACCATAACACTCCACAGTCGATTCGGCAAACGTTGGACAGGTTACCTCAAAAACATTAAGTTTTATGGTAATTGTTGCCGGTTGCGATTCGTTTGTTAAAATATCTTTGATGAAATACTGAACCGAAGCTTCAGTAAAAGTTGCCAGTGGTGTAAAAGTTACAATACCGTTAGCATCTGCGGTGAACGTACCTTGGCCGTCGATAGTTACAGATGTCGATGATTCCAAAGTTACTGGATTAATTAGTGTTACTGAAGATACATCAATAGTATAAGATCCTGCACCATCGTTGGCAAGCACATTTATTAAGGTATCAGCATCAAGAATTCCACATACAGAATCGTCATTAGCGACAGGAAGTGTAATTTGATTTTGACATCTCGCACCATCACCAGGTTGTAGTCCTTCCATGGCTCCACTATAAAATACAGCTGTAATACCACCAGATTCTGGAGAGGAAATTTTGTAAATATTTCCAGAAGCATTGTTGGCAATAAATAAGTTGCCCATGCTATCCATAAACGCGGTTCCAAAAGAAGTGGTGGTTTCAGCTTCCAATCCAATTAATGTACCTAGGTTTTCAACAACATTTGCAGATAAGTTGTAACGTAAAAGTTCTGGAGAACTAGTACTGGTTACCATATAAATGTTCCCATCTAAAGTGTTATATGTTAAGTCATTTACAGATGCGCTGTAGTTAATCAAGTCGTTGGCAACTAAATAATCAGGGTTTCCAGGGACTAAGTTGATGGATACAATTTTTGAACCATTATATAAATAAAGGTTACCGTTATCGTCCATATCACCAGAACTATAATAACCAGGAGTAAATGATCCTGTAATATCAAAATACTCAATATCTCCTACGGTATCGATTCTAACAATTTTGTTGGTATATTGAAGAAGTCCGTATAAGTAATTATCCAAAATATTGTAACCAATACCGTTGATAAAGCGATGTGGTGATGTGGTGTCTTCTATTAATGGATATTTTACAAGATTTTGAACATTTGTCGCTAAGTTAAGAGTATATAATCCAGTAACATAGTTATCTTGATCATTACCAGTATTGGTAAGGATAAAAGCCAATCCTTCATCACAATTAAATGCTGTTTCTAAGCAGTCAAATGGAGCATCTCCATTAAGGACAATGGTATTGCAGCTATCACCAAATTCAATACTATAGTGTTTTATTGACGCAGGGATTGGATTTGATACCCATGAAAAAGTATTATCGCCGTTATCTTTAAATACTCCCGGAGCACCTGGACCATTAACATTGAATGGTTGTGTTCCGTTTAATTTAACTTCAAGCACATAGTCTGATTTATTGCTACTACATGTTGCAATACCAGAATCTATTAAAGAAATGCTTTGTGACATATTTACGGTTACAGCAAAACGCTCAAGGCTTTCACAACCCGCTTCTGAAGTTTGTGTAGCATAATAGGTCTTTTCCTCAAGTGGAAGCGAAAGACGAAGTGGTGTTGTACTATCTTCACTTGCATACCATTTGATTGAACTTCCTGTGGCTTTTAAATTGGCAATTGTTGGTTCGTTCGAAGAACAAAATTCTTGAACACTTGTACCAGTAGGTGCTATTGTAGTATTAAGTGATACACTTATTGAAGCTTCATTTGATACAATTCCAACCTGATCTTCCATAGTATATGTAATGGAAGCATCAGTAAAAGTGTCTAGAGGGGTGAAGGTCATTATGCCTTTATTATCAACTGTAAAGGTACCTTGCCCAGCAACAGTAACCGTGGTTACTTTATTATTTGTAATAGGATCGATTAGTTTAACTGATGACAATTCGATCGGATAACTTCCAGATCCATCGTTTTTAATTAAGTCTATGATGATATTTTCACCAATAATTCCACAAGCTTGGTCATCAAAAGCATTTGGTGGAACTGACTCATTAGGACAACGTGCACCATCACCAGGAGTACCAAATAAGGTGTTAAATGGTGTTGCATCAAGCCCACCATTGTGCGGTGTTGCTATTTTATAAATATTACCAGAAGCATTATTAGAAATATACATGTTTCCTGCGCCATCCATGAATGCAGTTCCGAAAGAATCGGTAGATTCCCCTTCTAATCCATTTACATTTCCAAGTGTAGATATGGTATTTGAATTAACATTGAATCGTAAAAGTGTACGAGTGCTATCACTGGTTACCATATAGATATTGCCATCAACGGAGTTAAATGTCAAATCATGAAATGTTGCAGAATATACCAATAACGTCTTGGCTTCCATGAAGTCTGGTGCAGAAGGATTTAGATTAATGGCAACAAATCGGCCTTTTCCATAAATATATAGAATGCCATTGTGGTCAACATCACCAGAACTATAATCTCCAATAGAGAAATCACCGGTAATGGTCAAAAACTCAATGTTTCCTAATGCATCTATTTTGGTTATTTGATCTGTACCTTGAAGATGTCCGTAAATAAAATTGTCCACAACATTATAGCCTATACCATTAACAAACTGTGAAGACGTTGTGCTGTCAATTAGCGGATCTTTAATTAAAGTTTGTGTTTTAGTAGCCAAGTCAAAAGAATACAATCCACTAATATTTCCATTCGAAGAGGATTTATTGGTGATGATGTAAACTAATCCACTTCCACAGTTGAAAGAGGTTGACAATGGTCTAGATTGAGGAACGGTTTTAAAAGTACCAAGACTGTACTCATTTAAAACAGCATCGTTCATCATTGCAGTTTTATCAGCGTTTGATCTGATATCTGTAACAGACGGGGACGCAAGCTGTGATGTGGTTTGTCCATTAACAGGAACCACACTTACAGCTAGCATAAAAAATAATACTAAATTTAATTTTAGTAGCATAGGAGTAAAGATTATTTTCATAACGATAAAATTGGAGTTTAAAATCTTAATACATCAGCTAACTTAACGGATGATGAAAAAAAATAATTTAACTTGGAACTTACTTGAGGGAAGGCACTAAAATCAATTAATGCAGTATGGATTAAGAAATTATTTTGATTTGGGGTCATATAATTATAAGCTTGGAACAAATAAAGAGGGATTAGGGATTCAAATCAAATAAAAATGTTAAATCACATATATATTCGTTAAAAGGATGATAATGTTAGGATTTTCGGCAAAATAAGTAGATAATAAGAATCCGTAAACTACATATTAACTTGGGGTTAATTCTAGTTCAAATTAATTTCATCACTTTTATCCTACGCTTATTAAACATATAATCCTAACTTTGGTATTCATGATGCAATACTCTTTTATGATCATTTAAATATGCGTTTTTGGTAGAAATAGTCCTTTTCAATTTGCAGTTGAAAGTGTAGATAATTTAGTAGAATATGAAAACAATTGTGTTGATAAGACATGCGAAATCTTCTTGGGACGAAAATGTCGGTGATATAAAACGTTCCTTAAGCAGTAGAGGTTTTTCGGATGCCAATTTAGTTTCGAAAGCATTTAAAACTTATCATTTTTATCCTGATGCTGTTTATTCAAGTCCGGCAAACCGAGCTTTGACAACCTGTACTATTTTTATGGAAAATTTGGGTCTTCCAACAAACAAGCTTTTTGTTGAAGATGTATTATATGATTTCGGTGGGAATCAAGTACGTCGATTTATAAATAGTTTAGATGACCATTTTGATAAGATCATGATCTTTGGACATAATCATGCTTTTACTTCTTTGGCCAATAGTTTTGGAGATGTATATATCGACAATCTGCCAACTTCCGGTTTGGCCATGATTGATTTTGATAATGATCATTGGAAAGACTTAAGTCACGGCAAAACAAGAATAGTATTAACCCCCAAAGATTTTAAATAAATTTAGTCTTTAAACGACTATTTTGGTCACTTTTGATCATTCAGTTTATCTCTTACAAATCATGATATCTTAATATCGTTGTCTTTATTTTAAGTGATAAATAGAATATATTTGTGTTAAGTAAAATTCAGTAGTATTTCATGGTTTCAGATATAAGTAATAACACATACATCAACAGAGAGTTGAGCTGGTTGCAGTTTAACGAGCGGGTTTTGCAAGAGGCAGAAGACGAAACAGTACCGTTGATTGAACGCTTGCGTTTTCTGGGGATTTTTTCAAATAATTTAGATGAATTTTTTAAGGTAAGATATGCTACAGTTAAACGAATAGACCAGGCCGGTAAAACAGGAAAAAGTGAGTTGGGAGGTATTTCGGCTAGTGAATTGTTAGAAATTATCACTCTAATTGTGATAAAACAACAAAGTGACAGTCTTGATATTTTAGCAAACATCCACAAATGTTTAGAAGACGAAAACATCCATATTGTTAATGAAACCCAAATTGACGAACTTCATCATAATTTTATAAAAAACTATTTTATCCAGTATGTAAGTCCTGCATTGGTTACCATTATTTTAAGTGATATGGTAAAACTTCCAACCCTGAAGGATCATGCCGCTTATTTAGCTGTAAAAATGGTGTTCCCAAATCACCACAGGCAATTTGCACTCATCGAAATTCCTAAAACTATGGATCGATTTGTTGTACTGCCCAAAAAAGGAGATAACCACTATATCATCATGTTAGATGATTTATTGCGCTATTGCTTAGATGATATTTTCAACATTTTTGATTATCAATCAATATCGGCACATATGATTAAAATTACCCGAGATGGCGAATTGGACTTTGAAAGTGATTTGAGCAAAAGTTTCATAGAGAAAATTTCCGATAGTGTTAAACATCGACAAATAGGCGAACCGGTCAGGTTTGTGTACGATAAAACCATTGATGGCGAAACGTTATCGTTTCTTCTGACCATGATGGGCATAGATTCTAAAGATAGTGTTATTCCTGGTGGGCGTTATCACAACCGGAGGGATTATATGGATTTTCCGAGTTTGGGAAGAACCGATTTACTTTACGAAAAAATTAAACCACTTTCTGTTAAAGGATTGAGTTTGGAAGCCAGTATTTTTAACAATATTTCCAAAAAGGATTATCTTTTGCATACGCCTTACCAAACGTTTTCGTACGTTGTTAAGTTTTTAAGGGAGGCAGCGTTAGATCCAAAGGTTAAAACTATTAAAATTACGATTTATCGTTTGGCCCAAATTTCGCACGTGGCAAGTTCATTGATAAACGCTGCCAAAAACGGAAAAAAAGTAACCGTCTCCATCGAATTGCAAGCGCGTTTTGATGAACAGGCCAATATTGATTATGCCGAACAAATGGAAACCGATGGTATCAATCTTTTATTTGGTGTCAAAGGGCTTAAAGTGCATAGTAAGATGTGCGTTATTGAAAGGGAAGAGAACAATAAAATAAAACGCTACGGATTTATAAGTACCGGAAACTTTAATGAATCGACCGCAACACTTTATACCGATTATACGTTGTTTACTGCCGATCAACGAATTTTAAGGGATGTCGTAAAGGTATTTGATTTTTTTGAAACCAATTATAAGATTTATAGATACAAACACATTATAGTATCGCCTCATTATACAAAGTCTAAAATATTTAAGCTCATTGATAATGAAATTCATAACGTTAAAAATGGAAAGCCAGCATTCATAAAAATAAAGCTCAACAGCATTTCTAGCTATATGATGATCGATAAGCTTTATGAGGCTAGCAGAGCAGGTGTAAAAATACAAATGATTATTAGAGGGATTTGCTGCTTAGTTCCTGGTGTAAAAGGTATGAGTGAAAATATTGAGGTCATTAGTATTGTCGATAAGTTTTTGGAACATACCCGTTTATTGGTGTTTTGCAATAATGATGATCCCAAAGTTTATATTTCATCTGCTGATTGGATGTCGAGGAATATAGAAAATAGAGTAGAAGTAACCTGTCCCATTTATGATGCCGATATCAAAAAAGAACTTTTGCATGTTTTTGATATATCTTGGAACGACAATGTTAAAGCACGCCTTTTATCCCATACCCAGGAAAATAAATACAGACGCAATGATCTACCAAAAATCAGATCGCAATTTGCTATTTATGACTATTATGCCAAAAAACTTCAAAATTAGATTATGATAAACATCAAAAAATACGCAGCGATCGATATCGGTTCTAATGCGATACGCTTGCTTATTTCAAATATTATTGAGCAAAAAGGGAAGCCTACTCTTTTTAAAAAAAGTGCCTTGGTTCGTGTGCCTATTCGTTTGGGAGCAGATGTGTTTATCAACCAGAAAATTTCTGAAGAAAATGCTCAGCGGATGATTGACACCATGAATGCGTTCAAATTGCTCATGAAATCACATAAAGTTGTAGCTTACAAAGCGTGTGCAACTTCTGCCATGAGGGAAGCTGAAAATGGTGCAGAAATAGTAAATCTCATAAAAAAGAAGGCTAAAATAAAAGTTGATGTCATAGATGGAGAAGAAGAAGCGGCCATTATTGCAGCCACCGATTTGAATAGTTTTATTGATCAAAGTAAAACTTATTTATATGTGGATGTTGGAGGAGGAAGTACTGAATTTTCTGTGATTCATCAAGGAAAAACAACGGCTTCAAAATCTTTTAAGATCGGTACAGTAAGATTGTTGAATGATATGGTTCAAAAAGAAACTTGGCAAGAGTTGCAAGTATGGATTAAACAAAATACCAAGGATTTTGAAAAAATAAACCTTTTGGGTTCTGGAGGAAATATTAATAAAATTTTTAAGATATCGGGTAGAGCCATTGGAAAACCATTGACCTATTTTTATCTGACTTCTTATTATAATATGTTACAATCCTATAGTTATGAGGAGCGAATTACCCAACTGGATTTGAATCAGGATAGGGCCGACGTAATTATCCCAGCCACCAGAATCTATCTTTCTGCTATGAAATGGAGTAATGCCAAGTATATATACGTTCCTAAAATTGGATTATCGGATGGGATTGTCAAAAGTATATATTTTGAAACCGTTTCGAGTGAAAATTTAGAGTAAACCAACCGTTAATCTCTTTTTTATTGTTACATATCTAAAATTTCGTCATAACAATTAATTTCAAATTATATTCACAACCTCAAATCATGAATTATGAAAAAACTTTTTACTCTTTTATTATTGGTTAGTGTTACAACCTTCTCTTATTCTCAAGATATTAAGTACGGTGTGCGCATTGGTGCCAACGTTTCTAATATGGATTATGATGTAGATGGCATTCAAGAAAATCCTCACCGACTTGGTTTTGTTTTTGGTGGTTTTGTTGATTTTGGTCTAACCGAAACTTTAGCCGTAATGGCAGAATTGCAGTATTCACCAGAAGGTGCAAACTTGCAATATTTTAAAACCGATTATCTTAATTTGCCTGTTATTTTGAACTACAATGTTTTTGGAGGTCTCAAGATTGGCGTAGGACCACAGATTGGTTTGAAAGTACATAAACATAGCGACGGATTTAAAAACCTGGCTTTCTCAGGTGTGGGTTTTGCAGAATATATGATTACGGATGAAATTGGCATCGATTTCCGTTATTTATACGGAATTTCAAATGTATTTGACGATGCTGTAAATCTTGAAGCCAAACAAGGTGTTATGCAATTTGGTTTAAGCTACAGATTATAATAAACCTTAATAATTAAAAAGAAAAGCTCCGAAATTTATCGGAGCTTTTTTTGTACACCATATTAGGCAATGGGATGCACGTTTATTTACCCATGAATCGTTTCTTTTACACTTAAGTTTTTCATGATTTCTGCTTCAAATTCTAACAAATCATTCCATTTTTTATCAACCTCTTCGCGATTGCCATATTGTCTTGCAAAACCTAAAAACATGGTGTAATGATTGGCTTCACTGATCATGAGCTTTCTATAAAATTCTGCCAATTCTTTATCCTGAAGTTCTTCCGAAAGTAATCTAAAACGCTCACAACTTCGCGCTTCAATTAAAGCGGCATAAAGTAAACGGTGGACAAGCTGTGTAGTTCTGCTGCCACCTTTTGGAAAGAATGTCAATAATTCAACCACGTAATCATCTTTACGATCGCGTCCTAAAACCCAACCTTTTTCTAGAATTTTATCATGTACCATTTTAAAATGACTGATTTCCTCCTTGACCAAAGCGACCATTTCCTGAACCAAATCGGTATATTCAGGAAAACTGACAATCAATGAAATAGCGGTGCTTGTAGCTTTTTGTTCGCAATACGCATGATCGGTTAAAATATCTTCTATATTTTTCTCTACAATATTGACCCATCGCGGATCGGTAGGTAATTTAAGTCCAAGCATAATAATTTAATTGATTTTGATGTTTAAAAATCTAGTTACTGTTTTAAATCTCAAATAATTTAACTCTGTTCTTCTATTAGGTTGATAGTTTGATGTCCATCCACATTAACCGACATTCGGTACAATTTATAAGCTTGGTTTCTAGGATTTATAAATGAAATATCTAATACGATGTTGGTTATATTTGATAATTCCTGATTGACCCAAGTGTGTTGTAACGTTGCATGGTCCCAAAACGGATCGGCTACTGATGTCTTAAATTGTTTTGTTGAAAGATGGGTGCTTAAAATATCTTTGGAAGCTATTGAAATATGTATTTCAGATGCAAAAACACGTTGATAATTTATTTTTTTTGAAACTGCATCTGTAGTTTTCGATACTAAAATGTGTTCGTCTAAAAGTGAATAGTTTTTAATATGCACTTTGGTCTTGTTTTCGATAATTGTATCGGTGACAACTTCAGTATAAGTTTCAGGATGATAGGCGATTATCTCAACATTGCTATTTCTTTGGTTGAACTCAAAAACGGCACGTTCCAAAGCTTCCTTTTTGGTTGGTTTACCATTGCAGCTCAAGCAAATTATCGAAATTAACGCAACGAATATTAGGTTGTTTTTCATATGTGATAGCTGATTTTATTCAATAATTTGGAGTCTTAAAAATTGAATGTCAATTAAATATCCAATCCAAACGTTATTCTTAAAAGTTCAATATTTGGATTTTTTTCTTTTAATTTCTCATATTTTTCATGCGGCGAAAAAGCATATTGTTTTGCAACTTGCTCATTGACGTTAATATGTAAAGATAAGTCAAAATTTCGAAGTGTTTTTTTGAGATGTTCCATTAACGGAAACTGCGCGCGTTCCAATTCAATTTTTAGAGATTCGTTGGGGAATGTCATATGAATTTCGGTGCCCTTCAATTTCGGTTTATCCATTTCCAAGATGGAAGCCATTATCTTTTCTCCATTTGCATTTAATAAATCGGTATATGCCTGCCAAGCTGCATAAAAAGCTTCTGGAGTAAATTGTTCCGTTGGTAAATCATTGGGATCAATAACAACTTCTATTTGCTTGATGAGATGCTCTCTTTTGGCCCTAATGCTTTTTAAAGAAAGTCCGGAAGTACGTTTAGAATCGGAATTTAAATCAATTTTAACAACGTTCTGTTGGTACGGATTAGAGGTTTCCGTTTTCGGTGCCTTAGATTTTATTGGTTCTGGCTCTGCAACAATCGCACTTTTTTCTTCAATTTTCGGCCGCGTTACAGGAATAGGCGTAATCCCTTTTTTATTAAAGTAAGATGCCGGAATTATGTAATGTTTGCTATTTTTTTTTTCTCCATCAAAAGTGATAGAGGCAAGCTGCATTAAGGTAAGTTCAACTAATAAACGTTGATTTTTACTGCTTTTGAATTTCAGATCGCAGTCGTTGGCAAGTTCAATCCCTTTTAGAAGAAAATCATATGGTGCTTTTCTGGCTTGTTCTTTGTATTTTATTTTGATATCGTCACCAACTTCAAGAAGTTCTATCGTGAGTTCATTTTGACAAACCATCAAATCCCTAAAATGCGATGCTAATCCGGCAATATAGTGATGGCCATCAAAACCTTTTGATAAAGTGTCATTAAACTGAACTAATAATTCAGGAATTTTGTTTCCTAAGATTAAATCTGTACTTGTAAAATAAGTTTCGTAATCAAGAACATTCAGGTTTTCAGTTACCGCATGTCGGGTAAGTTTATCACCAGAAAAACTGACGACTCTATCAAAAATAGATAAGGCATCGCGCATGGCACCATCTGCTTTTTGGGCAATGATATGAAGCGCATCGTCTTCGGCTTCTATACCTTGTTCTTGAGCAATGAACTTTAAGTATTCCTTAGCATCTTTTACGGTAATTCGTTTAAAATCAAAAATTTGACATCGTGATAGGATTGTCGGAATAATTTTGTGTTTTTCGGTGGTTGCTAAAATAAAAATACAATGTTTTGGTGGCTCTTCCAAGGTCTTTAAAAAGGCATTAAAAGCAGCTTGTGAGAGCATGTGCACCTCATCAATGATGTAAACCTTATATTTCCCAACTTGTGGTGGAATCCTAACCTGATCGGTTAAATTCCTAATATCGTCCACCGAGTTGTTGGAAGCGGCATCGAGTTCAAAAATATTAAATGCAAAATCTTCATCTTCTTTTTCATTGCCATCACTGTTGATCATCTTGGCCAAAATACGCGCACATGTGGTTTTGCCCACGCCACGCGGACCGGTAAACAATAGCGCTTGAGCAAGATGGTTGTTTTCAATGGCATTTAGCAAGGTATTGGTAATAGCCTGTTGTCCTACAACATCCTTAAAGGTTTGTGGCCTGTACTTACGAGCTGATACGACGAAATGTTCCATTTGTTTTTATGATTTTCGAGTGTGCAGTTGTAGATGCAATACTGAAAGAGACAAAGTTAAAAATTCAGTTCTAAATAAGGAATTACAAATGCGGATTTTAGTATTAGTTATCAACAAAACATCCTATAAGTGGTCTTTTGGTACTTTGTAAAGTTGGTAAGGGATAAATAATGAAAAATCAAAAACTTTAGAGTAATTTTGCAACCAAGTAATTCGCCTTATCGCTGAATGTTCAATTTGATTGGACATCTTATATTTTGAATTGAAAGATTCTTTTATGAGATTCCGTTTTTGCGAGCATTTGGAGGAAAGTCCGAACACCATAGTGCAACATAATGGTTAATGGCCATCGGTCGTGAGATCAGGAAAAGTGCAACAGAAAGTATGTACAGGTTATGCTGTAGTGAAACCAGGTAAACTCTATGTGGTGCAATGTCATGTAAACCAACGTCACAATGTAAATTGGGAGCGGGCGGCACGTTCGAAAGTTGGAGGGTAGACAGCTAAAATGTTTTGGTAACAAAACATTCAGATAAATGATAGGGGCTTTTTCTTTTTATAATTTATTTTAAAATAAAAAAGTACAGAATTCGGCTTATAGATTTACTTACTTATACAAGTTCTTCGGTTTTTTTTCGGGGAACTTGTTTTTTTTAGTGAAACTTAGGATTATTCATCCTCTTCCTGTTCAAAAAAACTGAATATACTTCCGCCATAATTTTTTGCATAGCTAAAGTAAGGCAAATGTGAAAGATCCGTTTGTTTGGCGTGTTCCACCACCAGAACTCCGTTTTCGGATAAAAGTTCGTGTTGAAATACCAATTCGGGGATTTTAGAAAAGTCCTCTAAACTGAATGCATAAGGCGGATCGGCAAAAATAACATCCGATTTGAGATGGGTTGTTTCAAGAAACTTAAAAACATCACTTTTTATGGCTGAAATGGGCATTTTGAAATCTTCAGCGGTTTTATTGATAAATTTAACACATCCAAAGTCTTCATCAACACTTGTAATTTGTTCTGTTCCTCTTGAAGCAAACTCGTAACTGATGCTTCCTGTACCGGCAAATAAGTCCAAAACCGATATTTCATCAAAATAAAAGTCATTATTTAAAATGTTAAAAAGCGCTTCTTTGGACATGTCGGTCGTTGGACGAACAGGTAGGTTTTTTGGTGCCGAAATGCGCCTTCCTTTAAATTGGCCTGATATAATTCGCATTAGTCAAAACTGTTTAAAATAAGTAAATGTCGGTGTTTAGAGCAGCCGTCAAGTACTTCGTCATAAGAGTGTTTAATAGTAGGTTCATTAAATTTAACATGTCTAATATAAGTATAAAGCAGTTGGTACAATGCATCATCTTCGGCAATATTACCGGAAAGTTTTATAATCAGGTTTTCGGGATCTAACTTTAACTGTTCTATGCTAAAAAGCACAAAGTAGATAAAATCTTCTTTGGTATAATAATCAAATGTATTATAAAGTTGGAGTTTGTCTTTTTTTACCACGGCCATTTCAAAATGGAATGGCGCAACGTTAAGGTACATTTTATTGTCGGAGCTATTATCTTCAGTTTCTAAAATTTGCTCCAAAAAAATAGTCGATGCATGTTTATATTCAAATTCGCCATACACCTCAAAGAGGTAATTATTGATGTTCACATACGGTACAAAGACATTGACACTCTTATTGACCTCAATTTTGTCGAATGAAATAAAATCGGTTTTAATTATTTTAGAACTGAATTTTAGGTAATCTGCAGCATTGTTTTCTTCAAAAAGCGCTTCTGGAACCAGATTGGAAAGTTCATTTTGAAAAAGTACTAAAACCGCATCAAAAGGTTGGGTTAGGAGGGCGTCATCAGAAATGGTTTTCTGAAGTTTTTCTAAAACAGTCTCAGGAATTAATATGCTTTTAAAATCGATGTGCTTTAAATAATCAATTTTAGAATCAGAACGGTTTAGGATACAAAAAGAAAGTCCACTCAAACTAATTTGAATGGACAGTTCTTTTTTTATATGTGACTTCAAATTATTAGTCTTTTGAATAGTTTTTAGGCCAGTTTCCATTTGTTTTAACTTCCACCATTGATCCTACGGTCAGTGATGGTCCGTTTACACCATCAACCGCTACCACTTGCTTTTCTTTAGCAATAAGGTTTTCATCTTCACCATCAAGTAGAATGGCTTTGTCAACACTTGCTTCAAATACCGGGATATTATCCAACATGCCAGCTTTTAAAGTGAATTTAGAATTTGGTTTTCCAACAGGAACATTCATCATCGTTTTATAACGGGTATCCGCTCCAAATAAAGAGTCTTTAACTGGAACAAAACCTAAAGTATCAATAATTACAATTTCTTTGGTCATTGTAACGCCACCAAAGCGTTTTGTCATTTCTTCATCATGAACGGTTGAGTCTCTACGTTGTGTAATCGTAAATACTCCGTTATCAATAAATTTTACCAATTCGTCAAAGTTGTCTGTGAATTTTCCGTTTACTTGTCTGTATGCTAATTCCGCATCCCTAATGTCTTTCAACTTTTCAATTGCAACGGCATATCGTTTTTCTTTAAGCTCATTAAATTTAATTTCTCCGTAAACAGACATGAAGGTATTGTAGCTAAGAAAAACAATAATTGCCCAAAGTAAAATGTGTAGAATAGGCTTTAATTTTTTTGGAACAAATTTGTCAATCACCCATACGATTCCAATCGTAAGAAGAATAACAATTACAATGGCAAGAATTACTGTTAGCATAGTTTGTGAGTTTATTTTTATAATTGGTCTATCGCAAATCTACAATTTTTTTTTATTCATGAAAACCAAACCCCATAAAAAAGCATAAATTTAAAAAAGTGGCTACAATAAATATTTTTTTTTTACAAAAATACACGTAAAAAGTCGCATTAACCCTTTATAAACCTTACCTTTCCGCTTTTAGACCCATTGACTCTTCTTAAAATGACGCCCTCCGAATTTTATAAGCTTTTACGACAAAAATTTCCTTTTGACCCTACTTTAAAACAAAATATCGCTCTCGATCAGCTTTCTAATTTTGTGTTAAGCACCAATTCGAATCAATTATATCTCTTAAAAGGATTTGCCGGAACAGGTAAAACAAGCATCATCGGCACTCTGGTTTCTAACTTATGGCATATTAAAAAAAGTGCGGTTTTGATGGCGCCAACGGGAAGGGCCGCCAAGGTAATTTCTAACTATTCCGGAAAGGAAGCATTTACAATTCACAAAAAAATATATTTTCCCAAAAAAGACTCCGGAGGAGGTGTCAAATTTGTGATCCAACCCAATAAACATCGCAATACAATTTTTATAGTCGATGAAGCCTCCATGGTTCCCGATTTACCTTCCGATTCTAAACTGTTTGAAAACGGATCGTTGTTGGATGATTTGATGCAGTATGTTTATTCTGGCCATAACTGTAAATTATTGCTTATTGGTGATAAAGCGCAGTTGCCTCCGGTCAATTCTGAATTGAGCCCAGCTTTGGATGCCATGCACCTGAATATGAATTACGACAAAAATGTCGTTTCTATTGAATTGGATGAAGTGGTGCGACAAAATCAAGATTCGGGTATTTTGATGAATGCTACGAATCTTAGAGAGGTTTTGGATGGCGAATTCTACGAGTCGTTTAAGTTTAATCTTAAAGGATACACGGATATTGTCCGATTAGTAGATGGCTATGAAATTATGGATGCCATAAATGATGGTTATTCCGATCAGGGCCATGATGAAACGTTGATTATCGTCCGAAGTAACAAAAGGGCCAACTTATACAACAAACAGATTAGAGAACGTATTTTGTTTAATGAAAACGAACTCACTGTTGGCGATTTTTTGATGGTGGTTAAAAACAATTATTTCTGGGTTAAACCAACTTCTGAAGCCGGATTTATAGCTAATGGCGATCTTATTGAAGTATTGGAAATTTTTTCCATTCAGGAATTATACGGATTTCGGTTTGCCGAAGTCAAAGTACAATTGGTTGATTACCCAAAAATGGCACCTTTTGAGACCGTTTTACTTTTAGATACTATTGATGCAGAATCGCCCTCATTGTCTTATGAAGAGTCCAATAGATTGTACCTAGAAGTTCAAAAGGATTATGAAGATGAAACCTCTAAATATAAAAAGTTTTTAAAAATCAAAAACAACAAGTATTTTAATGCGTTGCAAGTCAAGTTTGCTTATGCCATTACCTGTCACAAATCGCAAGGTGGCCAGTGGCATACCGTATTTGTGGAACATCCTTATTTACCCAACGGCATCGACAAAGATTATCTGAGATGGCTTTATACAGCAATTACCAGGGCGAAGGATAAATTATATTTGATTGGTTTTCCCGATGAGTTTTTTGAAATTGAAGAAGAATTTTAGCTGGAAAATTTTAAACTGTCATATCAGGTCATTTCATTTTTTAACCCTAAATTTAAGCCACTTTACTGAAGTTAACAGATCAATAAGAAACAGATAATGGCAATTGTATGGAAACTATCATTAGTATTTGTCTTGGTATTGGACTTGCCGCTTCCGTTGGTTTTAGAGTTTTTCTGCCTTTGTTTGCGCTAAGTTTGGCATCTTATTTTAATGTGTGGCAACTCAACGATTCCTGGCTTTGGATAGGAAGTCTTACGGCAATTATCACACTTGGTATTGCAACATTGGTCGAAATCTTGGCCTACTATATTCCAGTAGTTGACAATTTTCTTGATGCTATTGCCGTTCCGTTGGCAATTATTGCGGGCACGCTTGTTATGGTATCTACCATGTCCGATTTGAACCCTATAACTACTTGGGCACTTGCTATTATTGCTGGAGGAGGAACCGCAGCGACAATAAAAAGTGCTACAGGTGCATCTCGTATTACCTCAACAGTTTCGACTGCCGGATTTGGTAATCCGATCGTGTCAACCATCGAAACGAGTGCTTCTATGCTCATGTCTGTGTTTGCCATATTTTTGCCAATTATAGCTTTTGTCTTGGTTATATGTGTGCTGTTTGCCATTTTTAAACTTTATAAAAAGATTACACATTCCAAACGATAAATAGTATTAAAAACTTTAATTTTGACCTCTAAGTTTTAATCTAATATGAAGATAATTTCAATGATTCCGGCACGTTATAGTGCCTCGCGCTTTCCAGCAAAATTGATGCAGGATTTAGCAGGAAAAACCGTTATTCTTAGAACCTATGAAGCCACGGTTGCTACCAACTTGTTTGACGAGGTTTACGTTGTGACCGATAGCCAAATTATTCATGACGAAATTGTAAACAACGGCGGAAAAGCCATTATGAGCATAAAAGCACATGAATCTGGGAGCGATCGCATTGCAGAAGCCGTTGAGCATTTGGATGTGGACATTGTGGTTAATGTTCAAGGCGATGAGCCGTTTACAGAAAGAGAAAGTCTAGAAAAGCTTTTGGATGCTTTTAAAAATGACCATCAAAAAGAAATCGATTTAGCCTCATTAATGGTTGAAATTCATGATTGGGAAGAAATAAGCAACCCTAATACCGTAAAAGTCATCGTCGATCAAAATAGTTTTGCACTTTATTTTTCAAGAAGTCCAATTCCTTATCCAAGAGATAAAAATGCTGGCGCACGATATTTTAAACATAAAGGCATTTATGCGTTTAGAAAACAAGCCCTTCTTGATTTTTATAACTTGCCAATGCAATTTATTGAAGCGACCGAAAAAATTGAATGTATCCGATATTTAGAATACGGCAAACGTATTAAAATGATTGAAACTAACGTTCAAGGTGTTGAAATTGATACTCCTGAAGATTTGGAGCGTGCAAAACGTTTATGGAAATAGATTATAAAAATGTAAAAGTTATCGGTTTTGATGCCGATGATACCTTATGGGTCAATGAAACCTATTTCAGGGATGCCGAAATGGAATTCTCAAAATTGATGGCACCTTACGAAACCGCCAACACCATAGATCAAGAACTATTTAAAAAAGAAATAGAAAACCTATCGTTATACGGCTACGGAATTAAAGGTTTTGTGCTATCGATGGTTGAATCAGCATTGGAACTTTCCAATAATTCGATTGGCAACAACGTGATTGAAGCCATTCTGAATATTGGTAAGGACATGCTCAATAAACCCGTTGATCTTTTGGAAGGCGTACAAGAAGTACTGGATACTTTATCCCAAGATTACCGTTTGATCGTCGTAACCAAAGGTGATTTATTAGATCAGGAACGCAAATTGGAAAAATCTGGGCTTTTACACTATTTTCACCATATCGAAGTGGTCAGCGATAAACAAGAAGCAAATTACTCTAAATTATTGAACCATTTGGATATAAAGCCTTCAGAGTTTTTAATGATAGGAAACTCATTGAAATCAGATATTTTACCTTTAATTAATATTAAGGCGAGAGCGATCCATGTGCCATTTCATACCACTTGGATTCATGAGCAAGTCATTGCTAATGAAAATGACAATAAAAAATATAAAACCGTTACTAGTTTGTTGGATGTTCTTACCATATTAGGCAAAAATCCAAAAGACTAAAGATTAAGATTATAAAAAATGATATATAGAAATTATCCAATGGTGTCCAAAGTTGTTTTTGGACGCGGCAGTTTTAGTCAATTAAGCGATATCATTGCGCCAAAACGATTAAATGTTAAAGCGCCATTTATATATTTGGTGGATGATGTTTTTAAAGGAAACTTAAAGTTGACTTCACGAATTTCATTGGCCTATGATGATGAATTAATTTTTATTTCGGCCAATGAAGAACCTAAAACCTCTCAGGTAGATGCTCTGGTAGAACAAATTATATTAAAGCATAAAGACAAACCTTCGGGGATTATTGGTATTGGAGGAGGAACTGTTCTTGATTTGGCCAAAGCCGTAGCCATTATGCTGACCAATACCGGCGAATCTAAAGATTATCAAGGTTGGGATTTGGTAAAGCAACCTGCTATTTATCATGTTGGCGTACCAACTATTTCAGGTACAGGGTCGGAAGTTTCAAGAACAACAGTTTTGACCGGACCAGAAAAAAAATTAGGTATCAATTCAGATTATACGCCTTTTGATCAGGTAGTTTTAGATCCTGAATTGACAAACGGTGTTCCTAAAAACCAATGGTTTTATACAGGCATGGATTGTTTTATCCATTGCGTGGAATCGTTAAATGGTACCTATTTAAATGCCTTTAGTCAGAGTTATGGCGAAAAAGCCTACGATTTGTGCAAGGAAATATTTTATGATAATAGTGGCACTGCCGAAGAATTACAAGATAAATTGATGATGGCTTCTTGGCACGGCGGTATGAGCATTGCCTATTCGCAAGTGGGCGTGGCGCATGCCATGAGTTATGGACTTGGGTATCTTCTAGGCGTTAAACATGGTATTGGCAATTGTATCGTTTTTAATCATCTGGAAGAGTTTTATCCAAAAGATGTCGTTTTATTTAAGAAAATGGTTCAACTTCATGATATCGAAATTCCTGAAGGCATTTGTGCAAATCTTGAAGATTATCAATTTGACATCATGATTGATGTGGCCTTAAGTCTAGAACCGCTTTGGGAAAATGCCATTGGTGAAAATTGGAAAAAGACCATAACAAGAGAGCGGTTGAAAGCATTATATCAAAAAATGTAATATGAGACGGTGCTTGTATAAGTTTATTTATTATAAAATTTTAGGCTGGAAATTGGCAGGCAATATTAACTTTTCAAAAGACACTGTTAAAAAGGCAGTCATCATTGCAGCGCCCCATACCAGTTGGCACGATTTTTATATAGGAGTTTTATTACGAGGTATAATTGGAGTCAAATCCAATTTTGTAGCTAAAAAAGAATTGTTTAAATGGCCTTTTGGCTATTATTTTAAAGCAATTGGCGGTGCTCCCTTAGATAGACGTCCTGGTCAGAATAAAGTAGAAGCTATTGCTAAGTTATTTGAAAATAGAGAGGAGTTCAGGTTGGCTTTGTCACCGGAAGGCACCAGAAAAAAAGTGAATCAGTGGAAAACAGGATTTTATTATATTGCCAAAAAGGCAAATGTGCCCATTATCATGTTTACGTTCGATTTTGGGAATAAACAAAATAAAATATCAGAACCTTTTTATCCTACGGATAACCTAGAAGCAGATTTTGAATATATGCACAGCTTTTTTAAAGGTGTCAAAGGAAAAGTATTGACAAATTCCTAATATATTTATGCTATCTGACAGCAAAGTCAAGGTCTTTTGGCTTTGGCATGCAATTTGGTAAAAGATTGCCGCAGATGGCTAGTGAAACATAAAGTAAACATTTTTTTGTCCCTAAAGAGAAACATTGGCCATCTTGCAGATAATAAGCTTTCAGCTTCAAAACCCCGTGTAATAGCGGGGTTTATGCGTTTTTATAAGTTTTTTACATTTTATTTTACATCAAGTTTTAGCTTTTTTTATGCGAAAACATGCTAAATATATGCTATAATTGTATGTAAAATGTATGTAAAATGATCGCCACTATCAAGCTTATTACTTCGCAACGTCAGTCAAAAAATGGATATCCAATAATTGTAGAACTTTTTGAATCCGTTAAAAAACGACCTCGAATATCTATCAAATTGCAGGATAAAGCACATAAAAAGATTGTGAAGATGGTAAAGTAATTAGGTTAAAACTTAATAACCTGTTTATTTATCCAAATAATGTCCCATTGCAGAAAGGACAATAACGGTAACTACATCGTCTTGTACTTCTTAAATTATACGATCCTTTTGGTTAATTCTACGAGACCATAATCCTGAAAGGTTGTGCTTTAATTGTTCGGGATTTCCTACTCCAGTATAAGGGTGAGTTTCAAAATCTTTAAATATGGATGTGATTTTTTTAATAGTAGCCTGATTGCCTGCTTTTTTGTGCTTTTGTAAGTCTTTTTCAGCCGTAGGACGTATTATGATTTTATACTTTGCCATAGGTTTTCAGCGGTAACAACTTTTCCTGTTTTTTCGGAACGGGCTTTACTGATTTTTTTTACAAATTCAGCATTGTACGGACTTTTTTCTGACTCTTCTATAGTTACAAAAGACAGTTTTTTAAGGTACTCTATAAGTGCCTTTGCCTCTTTACTACGTGTGTCTATTTTTACTAATAATGGCATAATTCACGCATTTTGATTTACAAATATACAAAACCCTAAACGATAAATAAACCTAAGTGTACTCATAATAAAGCGTTGCACCAACTAATGCACAACGTTTTTATATTTTAATTGAAACTTCTTCAAATTTATTTCAGCTTTTTTGATTATTACGAGGCATCTGTTTTTTAATTAACATCTTTAACTGGTTTAGCAATATCTATTAAATGTAATTTCTTTTTGAATCGTAATATGTTGATGTTTATTGTAGTATTATCTGCTATTTTTATTATTCGAACAAATCAGTTTTATTAAGATTGTTTATAGAGTTTTTTCTTGCCCATAGGAAGAAAATAAAATGTAGAAGTAATAAAATCCCCCAAATTATTGCAGTAGAATGTATAGTTTCAATTTTTTCGTAGTGCGAATTGAAACTGAAGACAAACCACAGCTCAGATATTATATTATGGACTAAATATGTCGTTAAATGGAATCTAAATCCAACGTCAAATATTGGCAAATATTCTCCATCTTTTTTCCTGAAATACCATCCAGAAGAAAACATTAAAATACCATAGAATAAAGCCGCCAGGATTATAATCATATAAGATTCATTACTAATCCCGTAACTCAGGCAGTATCTAAATATTATGGTAAATAATATTGTTGTCAGGGCAAATTTTAAGAGGAACGGTGTTATGTGTTATTGTTTTCATTTTTATGATTTTAATAGGTTTCTAATTTCTTCATAATAAAATAATTTAATATTTCTGTTTACAAACTGGTTAAAAAGTTCTTGTCCCAAATCAGTCATATAATAGTATTTTCGCTTAGGTCCTTTGTTTCCTTCACCTAATTCATGTTTTAATACATCGATATGTTCGTATTTTCTCAAAGCTCGATATAGACTTTGTTCTTCACATGTTATTGTTCCATTGGATTTTGTTTCTACAAACTCTTTAATTTCCTCAACATACTTTTTGCCTTCTTGCATTGAAAGAAAAACCCATAATGTAAGCTGTCCTTTTTTGTAGGTATCCTCCCAAGACGATAAAAGTTCATTTAGTTTTTTTTCACTTCTCATAGTGCTTCATTTGTATTATACAAGTTGTATAATACGAATGTATTAATTTTAATTATTCTACAGTTATTTTTATTTCATCAAATATTAGCTTTTGCTAGTTTTATATATTGATAAATGATGTGATTCTTCAGGTTATGTGGTGTTCAGCACCAAGGGAAGGTTTTAGGAAAGAGAAATGCCAACGATTTACTGTTGGCATTTTATAGTTTTAAAATTGAAGTAGCAATTACTCTTCTGTCAATTCTTCCATCGTGTGATATACGTTCTGGACATCGTCATCTTCTTCCAAGCGTTCTAAAAGTTTTTCAACATCTAGAGCTTCTTCGGCAGATAACTTTTTGGTGACTTGAGGAATGCGTTCAAATCCTGAGGATAAAATTTCAATTTTACGTTTTTCCAATTCTGATTGGATGGCTCCAAAACTTTCAAAAGGTGCATAGATCAAAATACCGTCATCATCCATAAAAACTTCTTCAGCTCCAAAATCGATGAATTCCAATTCCAACTCTTCAGGATCAAGACCTTCTGCATTGATTCTAAAATTACAAGTGTGATCAAACATGAATACCACCGATCCCGAAGTGCCCAAGCTACCATCACATTTATTAAAATGGCTGCGCACGTTGGCCACCGTTCTCGTATTATTATCGGTTGCAGTTTCAACCAAAATGGCAATACCATGTGGCGCATAACCTTCAAAAAGGACTTCTTTAAAATCACCCAAGCTTTTATCAGAAGCTCTTTTAATAGCACGCTCAACGTTGTCCTTAGGCATGTTTACGGCCTTTGCGTTTTGTATCACAGCTCTTAGGCGTGCATTAGTATCCGGATCTGGGCCTCCATCTTTTACGGCCATCACAATGTCTTTACCAATACGTGTAAAGGCTTTACTCATTGCTGACCAACGTTTCATTTTCCGTGCTTTCCGAAATTCAAAGGCTCTTCCCATTATACTAAGTTCTAAAAATTAAAGTTTAAAATTATTTATTTTGATTCGAAAGTTGTTCAAATGAATCACCGAGACCCATTTCTTCAAATTCTGGCAAATTTAAGAAAAATCAAAACATTTGTGCGCTCTACCAATTTAAAAACTTGAAACCGATTAATTGCCAATTTAAATTTTAACGGCCATTTATTTTTGAAGGATTTCTTTTCTTTCTTAGCTGTTTGTCATGTTCTCTTAGCATCATCTTATCATAGATTTTGCACAAATATCATTCTATTGGGACAGCTTCATCCCTTTAAGACATGGAATAAAAAAAATATTCTATTCTTCAACTTCAACAATAGACTCAATGGCTTCGGCTAACTTAAAATCCTTTTCGGTTACGCCCTTTGCGCTATGTGTGGACAATGTAATGTAAAGCATATTGTAGGAATTTTTCCAATCCGGATGATGATTTAATGCTTCACATTCAAAGGCAATTCTGCTCATGGCACTGAAACAATCCTTAAAGTTGTCGAATTCAAATTCGGCATGAAGGGCATTGTCATAATATTCCCAATCAGGAAAATTCAATAGTTTTTTTTCGATGACTTCATCAGATAATACAGACATAATTATAATTTTTTAGATGATTAAAATTATTGATTTTAATTGACAAATTCTAAAACTAAGGCTTATAATTGATGTAATTATCCAATTCTTCCAAAAGCTCATTACTGGTCATATGAAGGTGTTTTGGAAGTTTATTGGCTTTTGGCATCACCGCAAGATAACGGTCTTCATTGGAGGTATATACCATTTTAAAACGAACTGATTTTGAAGTCATTAAAGCCACAATTTCCTTTATGAAATCGTCGTGATGTACCAAATCTGAACTTCCCAAATGAAAAACCCCGTATTTATTTCGGTTGATGATGTAATGGATTTGCTGTGTTATCTTAAAATCTGTCGTGACATTCATGATCAAATTTGGAAATAATTCGATAGATTCTATGTCGCTAATTTGTTGTTTAATTTCTTTAATGCGTGGTGATTGTATGCCAAATACCATAGGAAGTCTAATAATTGCAACCTTATGTTTTGGCAAGCGTAAAAACATATTTTCAATTTTAATCTTGAAATGGCCGTAAATACTTTCACTTAAAGTTTTGTCGTCTTCATAACTTGGATATTTGCTATAGGCATCAAAAACATTGGCGGAAGACAGGAAAATAATTTTACAGTTTTGAGATTGTACATATTCTGAAATATGCTCATGGGTAATGACCTGTGCGTGAAAATTGCCACGTAAGCAAGAAATGATAATTGAAGGTTGAAGCACTTCTAAAATTTCAAAAATGTCATCTTCTTCAATGTTGAAATGGAAAAAGTGTTTATTGTTTTCGTATGGTTTTTTTGAAGTATGATACGTACCAAAGGTTTTAAAATATGGACACAATTCCTTATACAAAGCATTT
>NZ_DATJCY010000183.1:0-2237 GCF_035577925.1 Gelidibacter sp.
TTGGAAAATCAAAAAGTCATATAAGAAATTATGATTATTATTTAATGTGGTTTCATCAAATGTTATTTAATTTATTATCATTCTTTTTGTTATGTCTAATTTAATCATCGATTTAGGTTTATTTGTACTCATTAGACGATACATTAGGGATACTCCTTAATTGTCCATCTTTATTGAGGTTGTTATATCTGTACGTTAACTCATATGTTTGATCTCCGTCCCAGTTTCTGTATTTAATGATAACTGGAATAGAGTCTCTGTTTTCCTTCCTAAATGGTTTCAAGTCAAAACATACAAATCCATCAAAAAGGGAGTTATATTGACTATTGTACGAATTGTGTCTAAATTCCAGTTCTAATACTTCGTTATACTGACTGTTAACTATTTCATTCTGGATTAAATTAATTGCATGAGGTTTTACATGTCCATAATTAAATGAAAAACTTGCATTTAGATAATCATCACCTATCCAAAACTCATTAATTTGTATTGGGTCATTCCCAATATTATCCGCTTCTTGGTCAGTTAAGCTTATAACGGGTTTTGTAAGTATATTCCATATATCATTTACTTTAATTTGATGATCGTAACCATTATAATTATCAGATAGGAGGGTGTAGTTAACAAAAACTCGCTGGTTTTCACGTGGGCTATAAAAAACATCTGTTGATGCAGGCAATAATTTCTCGCCGTTATCTAAAACCAAATAATAGGACTGTTGTCCATCTGGAATTACTGTTGCAATGTTAATTCTAAAGTCTGATAATGAATATCCTTCATCCTCACATGCAAAAGCACTACACAATATTACAATGAATATTACACTATATTTTAATATTGATTTTTTTGTAAACATGTGCGTTTTCGCTTTTAAGGAATAGGTTTAAATATACATTTTCTAGACGTTCATATATAATAGACGCATAAAATTGAAAAACGTTGCATGGAAATTAATTAAAAAGCGAATTAATTACAAAACTGCATGTTGATACAAATAATTTCAAGCTGCTTCCCATTGTAGAAAGCAGAATCGAAAGTTAAATCATCCAATCTTCAATTGCAGAAAGGTTGAAAAAAATATTTTCGTGGCATTGTTAAATACAAATAGTCCGAAAAATATATTTTCAACCGATTGTTAAGTACAAATTGCAAGAATGAAATATTTTCAACCAATTGTGTGACCCATATCGTAAGAATAAAAATATTTTCAAGCGATTGTTAGATGCATATCATAAGAATGGAATAATTTCAACCAATTGTTTGAACCATATCATAAGAATATAATTAATTCAGCCAATTGTGAGATCCATTTGTCAAGAATGAAATTAATTTAAGCAATTGTGAGATGCATTTGATAAGAATGAAATAAATTCAGACAATTGTGGAGTGAGGATTATAAGAATAAGAATAAATCGACCTATTTGTAATACAAATCGAAATAAATCAACCCTTAGGGTATATCTTTTTAATCAGATCATAGCGATTCAATTTCTTCAGAGAGTCAATGATTGTTTTTTTGGAAGATCGTTCATACCAGAAAAAGAATTGTCGTTGTTGTGTTTTCTCGTTGGCTGATTTTGCAGTAAATACTTTTTCTAAAGTATAAGGATGATACCCTGTGTAGTATATTTCGGTTGCCAATGTCATAGGCGAAGGAGTGAAGTCTTGTATTTGCTCAAGCTTAAAATCTAAATCCTTAGTAACTGCAGCCAGCTCAGCCATATCGGCTTCGGTACATCCTGGATGCGAAGATATGAAATAAGGGATGAGCTGCTGTTTCATTCCGTGCTTCTTATTTAGTTTCTCAAAAGTGTTTTTAAAAGTATGGAAGTCTTTAAACGATGGTTTCCGCATCATATGCAACGTTTTGTCTGACGTATGCTCTGGTGCTACTTTCAATCGTCCGGATACATGATTCAAAATTAACTCCTCGGTGTATTCCTTAGCTGCCTTGTTAGTAGCCTCATCTTTGCTTTTATGCAAAAGCATGTCGTAGCGAACACCACTGCCAACAAATGACTTCTTAATCCCATCTATTTTATCTACCGATTTGTATATATCCAATAATGGAGTATGATCTGTATTTAGGTTTGGGCAAACAGCTGGATGTATGCACGATGGTCGCTTACATTTTTCGCAAACTGCCTTCTTCTTCCCTTCCATTTTGTACATATTAGCAGAAGGTCCTCCCAAATCGCTCAGGTATCCTTTAAAGTCGGGCATTTGAGTGATGTTTT
>NZ_DATJCY010000184.1:0-1892 GCF_035577925.1 Gelidibacter sp.
TGAGTAAAATTTCACCTATTTTTATGATACCAAACAACAAAAGCAAGCTAAATTTTACTAAGCAATGAAATTACAAAAAGTTTCCCAAACAATCACTCCATTTGCTGGAGTTTCTTTCGTTCATGAAGAATTTAACAAATCTGGTCTATTCAATCTCATTGACAATTATCTTGGTGTCAGAAATACAAACGGTTACAGTTATGGTGAGCTTTTTAGAACCTGGTTTGAGGTGTTCTTTTGTGGTGGTGAAGTTGCAGAAGATGTTCAAAAACATTTGCGATCCACGCTTGAAAACATACCCCATAACAATGTAGCCAGTCCCGACACCTTGCTGCGTGTACTAACAGAACTAGCGACAGAAAATACAATAATCACCTCAACAAGTGGAAAAGAGTACGAATTCAATATTAATGAAAAGATGAACGATTTGAACATTAAGTCTTTGCTACTAACCAAACAGCTTAAGAAGGGTGAAATGTATGATTTTGATTACGATAATCAAATTATAGAGCATGAAAAATGGGACGCTAAACGCACCTATAAAAATACTACGGGCTATTTCCCAGGAATTGCCACAATAGGCGATAAGGTTGTTTACATTGAAAACCGTGACGGTAATGCCAATGTGAAAATAGCACAGGATGAAACACTTGAAAGATCTTATGAGCTTCTTCTAGAGAATGAGATAAGGATTAATCGTTCACGCATGGATGCTGGCTCTTATGCAAAAAATATTATTGATATTGTTTCAACGTACAGCAAGTTGTTCTATATCAGGGCAAACAGGTCCGAAAGCATGTTAGAACAAATATGTCAAATAGATGATTGGAAGGAAGTGGAAATAAACTTTAAATCCTATGAAGTAGCTTCAATTCCTTTCCGTCAGTTTTTCGAGGACAGAAATTATCGATTAGTCATCATGCGAGAAAAATCAAATAATGCTCAATTAGACCTATTTACAGGAGATAATTTTATTTATCGCTCAATTCTGACCAATGACAAAGAATCAAGTGAGAAGGAAATTATCGAGTATTTCAATATGCGGGGAGCGAGCGAAAAAATGTTCGATATCCAAAATAACGACTTTGGCTGGAAGCGCCTTCCCACATCAGATATGAGTAGCAACACTGTCTTTCTAATTCTGACCTCTATGATGAAAAACTTCTATAACCATTTCATCAAAAAAGTATCCGAAGTTTTTACGGATATCCCTTTGAAATCAAGAATGAAACGTTTTATTTTCAGATTCATCTGCGTGGCTGGAAAATGGGTTAGACAGAGTCGTCAATGGAAGCTCCGACTTTACACTGATCGACCGTATGAACGACTGCAAATGTGCTGACAAACAGAGTGTTGATAATTTGCTAAAAACTCAACATAAATTGAGGTATGTCTTGATGTGAAAATATGAATAAAAACTCATGTTTTTTGTCATTTATCACTAGAATAACAGAAATATCCATCAGTTTTTAATGCATCGAATGAAAATAAAGATAGAACTCTGATAAAAATAAACGAAATTACAACTGAAATATTTTTAAACGTTCAAAATAATTTACATGCGGATTTTAGGTATATGAGTAAGAAAGTGTTTAAAAATAATTCGATTTAACAGTTTATTCTTTACGGGTGTAGCCAAACCTCTTAAATAAACAATCCTTTTTACACCAGCAATATATGCAGCAATACTTCCCAGTTTTAAATCTTGAGAAGCTGAAAAAACTACAGTATCAATATCCATACTCCTATAAAACCATATAAGCCTTATTATTTTAACAGGATTCAAAAACGAAAGATTTCCCACTGAAATAGAGAATGTCTTTATTTTTACATCTGTAGCTTTTTTCCATAAAGGTGAATTCAAATAGCACATTAAATAAACATTGTAATTT
>NZ_DATJCY010000185.1:0-3698 GCF_035577925.1 Gelidibacter sp.
CGTTAATGATACGCCGGTTAACTTAAATGGTCTGCAAGTGCTTGGCGAACATCTTTTGGACATTCATTCGCAACACCAAACCTTGCAATTGACCAATGACGATTTTCAATTTCAGGTCATTGATGCGTTGGCCAATAACAGCAATTTGTTGAATGATTATTCACTTCAATTACAGCATTTCAAAACTTTAAAATCAGATTTAAAGAAATTACAGACACAAAAAGTTGAAGCCATAAAAGAATTGGATTATAATGTGTTTTTGTTGAAGGAATTGGAAGATGCTAAATTGGTGGATGGTGAACTAGAATCTCTTGAAGAAGAATATGAAACACTGAATAATATTGAAGAAATAAGTGAACGTCTGACCGCTTCCCACGAATTGTTGGGCAATCAGGAAATTGGAGTCATGCCGCATTTGGCTGAGATTAAGAATCAACTTTCCAAATTATCAGATTTTTCGTCAAGTTATAAATCGGTTTATGAACGCGTCACTAGTAGTTTGATAGAATTGGACGATGTGTTTGCAGAAATAGAATCGTTGCAAGAATCTTTGGAAGCCAATCCCGATCGATTGAACGTTGTGAATTTAAAACTGCAAGTTTTGAATAATTTGATGCAAAAACATGTGGTTTCAAATATTTTAGAATTGATTAAAATAAGAGAGGAATTGAGTGAGAAAGTTTTGGTTTCAGAAAACTTGGATGAAGTTATTGCTCAAAAAGCATCAGAATTATCCTTTATTGAACAAAAACTTAATGATCTTGCTTCAAAAATCAGTAAAAATAGAATCAAAGCAATTCCTGGATTAACTGAACAATTGGAAGCGTTGTTGGCTACTTTGGGAATGCCAAATGCCAGATTTAGTGTGGAATTGATTCCATCAGATCGCTTTTTAGATAACGGTAAAGAGGAGTTGAAGTTCTTGTTTTCTGCCAATAAAGGGGGGCAGTTTAATGAACTTAAAAAAGCAGCATCTGGAGGTGAATTGTCACGAATTATGTTAGCCATAAAATCGATATTGACCAATTATACCCAACTGCCTACCATTATGTTTGACGAAATTGATACCGGAGTGTCAGGTGAAATTTCTAATAAAATGGCTTCTATTATGCAACAAATGAGTAAAACCATGCAGGTTTTTACAATAACGCATTTGCCACAAATTGCCGCAAAAGGTGATACGCATTTTAAAGTATTTAAAGAAGATATAGATGAGGTGACGCAAACCCAGTTAAAACGTTTAAATGCCGATGAACGTGTTATAGAAATTGCCCAAATGTTGGGCGGTTCGGATTTATCCAGTTCGGCCATTGAGCACGCCAAACAATTGTTGAACTAAATGGTTCTAGATTATGGAATCAATTATTTCTGTATATTACATTTATCATGCAAAGATTCTCAAACGGATTATTCAAAGAATTAGAAATGAAAACGGAGCAATACGTTTAAAGTTTTATTAACTTTGACCCTTAAATTGCTTAGCATAAAATAAAAAAAATTATAAACATGGCTTACAACTTATTAAAAGGAAAACGAGGAATTATTTTTGGAGCTTTAGATGAAAACTCAATTGCTTGGAAAACAGCAGAACGCGTTCATGAAGAAGGCGGTACGTTTGTATTGACCAATGCGCCAATAGCAATGCGAATGGGTCAAATTGATGAATTGGCTAAAAAGACAGGTTCTCAAATTATTCCTGCCGATGCTACTTCAATCGAGGATTTAGAGAATTTGGTTGCTAAGTCCATGGAAATTTTAGGAGGAAAAATCGATTTTGTACTTCATTCCATCGGTATGTCAATTAATGTTAGAAAAGGCAAACATTATACCGACCAAAATTACGAATGGACCCAAAAAGGAACTGATGTATCTGCAATGTCATTCCATAAAGTGATGCAAACCTTGTACAAGGCCGATGCTATGAACGAATGGGGAAGTATTGTTGCTTTGAGTTATATGGCGGCACAACGTGTGTTTCCGGATTATAATGATATGGCCGATAACAAAGCGTATTTAGAAAGTATTGCACGTAGTTTTGGTTATTTCTTTGGAAAAGAGAAAAAAGTAAGAGTCAATACCATTTCGCAGTCGCCAACACCTACCACTGCTGGGCAAGGTGTTAAAGGGTTTGATGGTTTTATTGCTTATGCCGATAAAATGTCGCCACTTGGAAACGCAACCGCGTTGGATTGTGCCAATTATACTGTAACTTTATTTAGTGATTTGACCAAACGTGTAACACTCCAAAATCTTTATAATGATGGCGGATTCAGTAATATGGGCGTCAGTAATGAAATTATGGATGCTTTTATGAGCAAATAAACAAATAAAATATTTTAATTTAAGATTTCAAAAGCTGCCATTTGGTGGCTTTTGTGTTTTGATTCCTTTACCTTTGTAAGCTATGGATACATTGCATTTTTCATTTATAATTCCGGTATATAATAGACCCGATGAGGTTTATGAGCTTTTGGAAAGTTTTACAAAACTTAAAGGCGATTTTGATTATGATATCTGCATTGTTGAGGATGGCTCGTCAATTTCATCAAAAAATGTGGTTGACCAATTTTCGGAACGATTGAAAATTTCTTATTATGTGAAGGAAAACTCAGGCCCGGGTGATTCTCGAAATTACGGAATGCGGCGTGCAAACGGAAATTATTTTATCATCCTGGATTCAGACGTTTTATTGCCCGAAAATTATTTACAAGCCGTTTTTAAGAGTTTATCAAATTTTTATACTGATTGTTTTGGAGGCCCGGATGCGGCGCACAGCTCCTTTTCAAACCTTCAAAAAGCCATTAATTTTGCAATGACCTCCATTCTTACCACAGGCGGAATACGAGGAGGGAAGGATACTGGGAAGTTTGAACCGCGAAGTTTTAATATGGGGATTTCAAAAAAAGCGTTTGAAGCATCTGGTGGTTTTGGAATCATACATCCCGGCGAAGATCCTGATCTGTCATTGCGTCTTCTAGATTTGGGTTTTAAGAGCCAACTTATAAAAGAAGCTTTTGTTTATCATAAACGACGTATTTCTTGGTCCAAATTTTACCAGCAAGTCCATAAATTTGGATTAGTAAGACCTATTTTAAACACTTATCACCCCAAATCCGAACGCTTTATTTTTTGGCTGCCTACATTTTTTTCGGTAGGGGCTATTATAAGTTGTATCTTATTTTTGATGGGTATAAAATGGTTGTTGTATATTTATGTAGTTTATTTAGCACTCGCTTTTTTATTGGCACTTTTCAGTACCAAAAATTTAGTCATTGCCATTTTTGCAGTCGTAGCCATTTTTGTTCAGTTTTTTGGTTATGGCTATGGGTTTTTAAAATCGACAATTGCCATAAAGTTTTTAAAGAAAAATCCGGAGGAGAGGTTTCCAAAATTGTTTTTTAAACATGTATCATAGATTAAAGTCAAAGCTTTCTAAATCGTTAAAAAGTAAAAAACTTAATGTTTTTGGGCTGTTTTTTCTTTTGTCCTTTTGTTTTTGGGCATTGACCAAGCTTTCCAGAAATTATACAGAAACAATTTCATTTGATCTTGTTTATAACAATGTTCCTGAAGCCCATCATATTGATGTTGATAGTTCAAAAAAAGTAGTAGTTACCGTCACTGCATACGGATTTAATTTGTTGAAATATTCGTTTTACAAACCCATATTGCAAATTGATTTTAATACAGATGTAGTG
>NZ_DATJCY010000186.1:0-2346 GCF_035577925.1 Gelidibacter sp.
TTTGCCTATAATAACGCTCTGAATGCCATTGGAAGTAAGTTTCCAACGTTGACAAACTTTGTTTTCAAAAACAAATTGACCGCTACAATTTTAAAGAATTCCTTTGCTATTGCTGAAAAAAGAACGTTGCCATTAGTTTCAAACAAAAGTTTAAGTAAACACATAAAACTCTATAAAAATAAAGAGATTATCAAAAACTATATTAAGACAATTTATTTTTTTAATGATGAGTTTACCAATTATTTAGACACCTCCATTGGACAGGATGCTATTGAGCTTTTGATGGGTTTAAACTATCACGTAAAGTTTGTCTCCCATTCAGAATCTGGAAGGTCATTTCTTTCAAAAGGACTTCTTGAACAGGCTAAACAAGTAGCGAATGAAAATGTTACAGTTTTTAAAAATCTTATTACTTCAGAAACACCTTTAATTGGTATTGAGCCGTCAGCTATTTTAACCTTTACGGATGAATATCCTAGGCTCGCCGATGATAAGGAGGCTGCAAAAGTTATTGCTGAAAACACATTTTTAATCGAAGAATTTATTCAGCAGGAAATTGAATCAGGCAATATCAAAGCGTCGCAATTTACAAAAGAAGCAAAAACTATAAAGTTCCATGGCCATTGCCATCAAAAAGCTTTGCGCAATCAGTTGTCCAGTTTTAAAGTACTCAATTTGCCCGAAAACTATACAGTTACCATTATTCCGAGTGGTTGTTGTGGCATGGCGGGAAGTTTTGGATATGAAAAAGAGCATTATGATGTGAGTATGCAAATAGGTGAACAAACTTTGTTTCCAGCTATTAGACGCGCTCCTGCAACAACAGTAATTTCTGCAAATGGCACAAGTTGCAGGCATCAAATTATGGATGGAACGGAAAAAGAAGCATTGCATCCCATTACCATTTTGAGACGAGCACTTATATAAATTTTTTTAAGGGATTGTTATTTAGGTTTTTATCTGGTTTCAAAACAAGATTCATTTTTTGATGCTGATTTTTAATAGGCATACTAAATATCTCTTGATTAAACGATTGATAAAAGGTAGCGGTTTTGGGATTAATCGTTATCTTACAAACTTTAAAATTCAAAAAACTCTTTTAGTATTCTATTTTTTTGTTTCTATCAGAATACAATTATATTAGCGTAAAATAAAATATATGGCTGGAAATTCCTTTGGAAAATTATTTAAACTTACCACTTTTGGTGAGTCTCACGGTGTCGGAATTGGAGGTATTATTGATGGTTGCCCATCTGGAATTCATCTCGATTTTGAAGCTATTCAATTTGAAATGGATCGTCGAAAACCTGGTCAGTCTGATATTGTAACACAGCGCAAGGAATCGGATGTGGTGGAGTTTTTTTCGGGTATCTTTGAAGGTCAGACCACAGGGACGCCCATAGGATTTATCATTAAAAACACCGATCAAAAATCAAACGATTATTCACATATAAAAGATGTCTATCGTCCAAGTCATGCCGATTACACTTATGATAAAAAATATGGCGTACGCGATTATCGTGGTGGCGGACGGAGTTCAGCACGTGAAACGGCAGCTCGCGTTGTGGCTGGTGCAATAGCAAAGCAGATGTTGAAGGATGTTAAAATTCATGCTTACACCTCGTCCGTGGGCGATTTGTTTTTGGATAAACCTTATCAAGATTTGGATTTCTCTAAGATTGAAAGCAATACTGTACGTTGCCCTGATGAATTGATTGCAAATCAGATGATTGAAAAGATCAGAAAAATTAGGAAAGAAGGTGATACTATTGGTGGAACGGTCACCTGTGTTATCCAAAATGTACCAGTGGGCTTGGGTGAACCGGTTTTTGATAAACTGCATGCCGAACTTGGAAAAGCCATGTTATCCATAAATGCTGTTAAAGGTTTTGAATACGGCAGTGGATTTTGCGGTGCAAAAATGAAAGGCAGTGATCACAACGATCAATTTAATGAAGATGGAAGTACCAAAACCAATCTGTCAGGAGGGATTCAAGGAGGAATTAGCAATGGCATGGATATCTATTTTAGAGTGGCATTTAAGCCTGTGGCCACAATAATTCAAAAACAAAACACACTCGATAATAAAGGGGCTATTGTTGAAATGCAAGGAAAAGGAAGACATGATCCTTGTGTGGTACCAAGAGCAATTCCAATTGTGGAAGCTATGGCCGCATTGGTATTGGCAGATTATCAGCTGTTAAGAAGCCAGGAGTTGTTTGGTAAATAGCCTCCTTATTTTGAGTACCAATTGATTTTTTAAACTAACTAATTACTTAAGAATATTATATTATGAAAAAACTGGCATTGCATTGGAAAATTATTATTGGAATGATTCTCGGTATA
>NZ_DATJCY010000187.1:0-11967 GCF_035577925.1 Gelidibacter sp.
ATACCAGCATCTTTAAGGGATTCATTGCCTTCCATAAGTTTTGAAATGTTCCATTTTAAAAAGATGGTTTTCATGAGGATGGATACGGGAATGGTCAAAAAAATGATGCAAGTAATGAGTAGGAGCGTGCGTTCATTAAAAACAGTTTCTAATGAAATATCAGGTTTTGTAAAAAATATTGTAACCCCAATAATGACCAAAATATGCAGCAGTTGATCTAAAAAAAAGAATAAGCGTTTTGTTTTTTTAGTTTGAACGATCAGTTTAACAGCGTCAATAATATAATGAGAAACTCCGACGCAAAGTATTATCGGCCATGTTGAAACATCCCAAAGCAATATAAATAATAGTGCGATGTGGATAGCAATGTGAACATAGAGTTTTGTAGATTTTAGTTTCTTTTCCTTTTCATCTTTGACCCAAGATGTAGGTTGAAGAAAAAAATCACCAATGAGATGAGCGAGTATAAGTTTTAGGAAAATCATGCCAAAAGTTGTGTTATTTTCTTCTGATAAAGTTGTTCCAATTGTAATATCAAATCTAATTGTGCGCGTTTTTGCCTACTGCTCACTGCATTCTGATTGATACCTAGTTGTTTGCCAAGTTCTTCTTGAAGTGCTTGTGGTTGTTCCATGTATAATTTTACGATTTCTGCTGAATTGGTTGTCCAATTATCCATGATCGTCAAAGCCAATCTAAAATATAAATTGAGTTCTTTATTCAATTGGTCGTCTGTCGTTTTTATTTTCAGGTTGACTTTTTCTTTTTTCAATTGCTCTAAAGTTTCACCCGAAAATTGAAAAGCTTCCCCATTAGATTCCAGAATACTTTTACCGCTAAAATTTTTTTCACCTACACCTATGGCAATCCTTATATCCAAACCTTTGATGGTTTTTATACAAGCTTTTATATATATGGCCGTTTTGAGACTTTCAACAGCATTTTGTATTTCTAGTTGAAAACTGTCACCTCTATATATTTCCCATAGCGCGCTTTGTCCAGAACATTTTGTCAATGCGTCTTTTAAAGTAGATAGCCATAACTCAGGGGTTTTGATGGATCGTGATTTGATGATGTCTCCTGTTAAAATACTGGTCATAATAAAATTCTTATTAATTATCACTTATTTGTGTGATAATGAATATTATCGTCTTTTTAATTGATAAATATAATTATCATCATTTTAAGTGATATTCAAATATATCGTGTAATTGTGAGATATGCAAATTATAAAAGATCAACTTTAACCTTATAAGCTTCTAAAATATGTAAATAATCATTTGGTGAAAATTCTTTTTTCTCAAACTCTCTTCGCCGCAATTCCTTTTCTTCATTGCGTTTGATACACTTTAAAAAACGCCTGATTTCATTTTTGCTACCCAATATCAAACCAGGTACTTCAACTGATTTTCCGTTGTTGTCCTTGGCTACCATCGTGAAATATGAGGAATTACAATGTTTTATAACACCCGTTGTAATGTTTTCGGATTCTACTCTAATACCCACTACCATGGAGGTATTGCCCACATAATTGATGGACGCTTTCATGGTCACCAATTCGCCAATTTCAATGGGATTTAAAAAATCGACGGTATCTACAGATGCCGTAACACAATAGGTTTTAGAGTGTTTGGAAGCACATGCAAATGCAATCTGATCCATTAAATTAAGAATATAACCACCATGAATTTTTCCGTTAAAGTTGGAGTTTGATGGCAGCATCAATTCAGAAAATAAGATTTTTGAAGCTTCTACTTTTTTATAATTCGAGTCGTTATGTAAGTTATTCATCATTATTGGCACGATTTAAAAGTTTTTCGTTTTGTTGTTTGCTGGCTTTTGCGCCAAGAGTTTTCAGCTTTTCTACGCGTGTTATCAAATTTCCGCGTCCTGTTAATTTGGTCATGGCACTTTCGTAAGATTTCTGAACTGTTCCTATTTGGTTGCCAACTTTGATCAATTCGTCGGTCAAATTCACAAACGAGTCATATAATCGCCCTGCTTGGAGGGCTATTTCAATCGCATTTTCTTTTTGTTTTTCATTTTGCCACATACTATCAATGGTTTTTAAAACCGCAAGAAGCGTAGTGGGCGTGACGATGATAATATTTTTTTCAAAAGCATCATTATATAGGGATGGATATTCTAAAGAAGCAATGGCAAATGCCGATTCGATGGGGATGAACAGCAATACAAAATCTGGACTTTCCGTTGTGTAAATTTGATGATAGTTTTTTTCGCCCAATTCATTCACACGCTTTTTAATTGCTAATAGATGGTTTTTTAAATGAATATTGCGTTCCGATTCCTCGGTTTCATTAATATAACGTTCATAAGCATTTAAGGAGACTTTAGAATCTACAATCATTTTTTTTCCTTCAGGTAAGGCGATAATCACATCGGGCATAACGCGTTTACCGTCATCTGTGGTAAAATTCTGCTGTACAAAATATTCACTATCTTTTTGAAGTCCGCTGCGTTCCAAAACACGTTCCAATACTAATTCGCCCCAATTGCCCTGCATTTTTGTATCGCCTTTCAAAGCCTTGGTAAGATTGGAAGTTTCTTTGCTCATTTGCTCATTCAGTTCTTTTAAACCTAAAATCTGTCGGCGCAAATCGGCACTTCTCGTAATGTCTTCCTTATTGGTTTCTTCCACACGCTTTTCAAAATGTTGGATTTTTTCGTGTAAAGGTTTTAAAATAGCATCAATGTTTTCTTTATTTTGAACGGTGAATTTGGTCGATTTTTCTTCAAGAATTTTATTGGCCAAATTTTCAAATTCTGTGGTGAACTTTTCTTGAAGTTTTTCAACTTCGGCTTTTTGTTCCTTGTTTTTTATGGATAAATTATCGAAATCGGCGTTTTTACGTGTCAATTCAGTATTTAGAAAATCTTTTTCCCTGCGGATATTTTCTCGGTCAATTTCAATTTTTCGTATTTCCAATTCAAATGTTTTTTTTGAATCATCAAGTAATTGTTGAAGATTTAAAATGCGCTCTTCAAGTGTATTTTGTTCGCCTTTGATCTTGAGTTTAGCAATGGTAAAGCCAATGTAAACGCCAATTCCGCCCGAAACAAGAATGGTGATTATAAGAAAAATAGTATCGTTCATTTGATAAATGGGTTTCATCAAAGATAGATTTTTTAACGTGAAGTTTGTAATGGAATTACGAAGCTGACGATTAGAAATTGTAATAAAACTTCTTGTGATTTAGCTAATTATTGAGCCATATTGATGATCTGCCCATTATTTCCTGACCTTAAACGATCCAGTGTTTTTGTCAAATTCTATCAGATCATTCGGAAAAAGTTGATTAAAAGTATCGTTGGCTATTAGATCACAAGGTTGGCCCGAGATCACATCATCTTTTGTCATTACAATCATGGCATCACATAACTGAATGGCCAAGTCAATTTCATGCGAAGAAAATAAAATGGTTTTGCCCGTTTCTTTGGCTAGTTTCTGCAATAATTTTAAAATGTAAGCTTTGTGGTACATATCCAAATGCGATGTGGGTTCATCAAGAATAATCAAATCGGTTTCTTGTGCTAAAGCACGTGCAATCATTACTTTTTGGAGTTGTCCATCGCTCAATTCAAAGCATTTTTTAGATTTTAAGGCTTCAATATTGGTTTGTTGCAATGCGTTATTAGTAATGTCAATATCTTCTTTTGATAAATTTCCAATCCAGTTGGTATAAGGTTGACGACCTAAGGCCACCAATTCAAAAACGGACAGGTTTTTTGAAGCTACGGGTTCAGTGAGTACAAGACTCAGTTGTTTGGCCAAGTCACTAGGATTGTATGTTACCAACGCTTTTGAGTTGATAAAAATCTCACCTTTTAGAGCTTTTTGGACGCTTGTTAAAGTGCGTAATAAGGTCGATTTCCCAATGCCGTTGGTGCCTACCAAACCTATTAATTGTCCTTTTTCCAAAACAATATTGATCGGGCCAGCTATCACATTTTCTTTCTTTTTGGAAGTGTAGCCAATAAAAAGATCTTGGGTTTTGAGGACGATATTTTGGAAGTCTTTCACTGATCAGAACTATTATTAAAACAACATTTTACGTTTATTCACCAACAGCCAAATCACTACTGGCGCGCCAACTAACGATGTTATGGCATTGATAGGTAAGGTATAGTCGCTAGTTGGGAATTGGGCAATACTATCACAAATTAACATCACAATAGCGCCAAATAAAAACACGGCCGGCAATAGGATTTTATGGTTTGAAGTATGAAATAGTTGTCGCGTCATGTGCGGAATGGCCAAACCTATAAAAGCGATAGGCCCCGCAAATGCCGTAATCGTTCCGGCCAGCAGGCTGGTGGCAATGATGATGATAAATCGGCTTTTCTTTAAATTGATTCCTAAACTTTTAGCATAGTTTTCTCCTAATAACAAGGTGTTCAATGCTTTTATTGAAACCATGGCCATCAAAATTCCGATAAGATAAATGATCAATAAAATTAAAAGCTCCTGCCATGATAAATTGCCCAAACTTCCAAAACCCCAGAAAATATACTGTTGTAATTGTTCGGCAGAACTGAAATAGGAGAGGACGCTGACCGCAGCCGACGTGATACTTCCAAACATCAATCCAATAATTAATAGCGCCATGGTGTCGCGCACTCTTGAGGAAACAATCATGACGGCCAATAAAACTAAAAAACTACCTAAACTAGCGGCAATTATCACGCTCCATTTAGAAATTAAAAATGAGGCAAAAATCCCACCAAAAAAGCCTGAACCCAAAATAACCAAAGCCACACCCAAACTTGCTCCAGAGCTGATGCCGAGAACAAAAGGTCCTGCCAATGGATTTCTAAATAAGGTTTGCATTAACAATCCTGAAATGCCCAATCCCGAACCCACTAAAATGGCGGTAAAGGCTTTTGGCAATCGGTAATTATGAATAATGTATTGCCAAGATTCATTATCGATATTACCCACCAAACTCTTAAAAATTTCCTTGGTTGGAATAGAAACAGAACCCAAACTAATGTTCACGAAAAAAAACAGGATCAACAGTACTGCTAAGATCAAAAACGGATATGTGTATTTGTTTTCCATGCATACAAGACCTAACTGGTTTTTAAAACCTATTAGATCTAACTTCAATTAGTTTATTCTAAGCGTTTAAAAAAATAAGGTTCATAGTTTTCGAGTAATTCTGGATGCGTAATTTTAATTAAATCTTTTAACACCAAATCCGGTCGTGCCATGCCCATTTCAAAATAAATCACGCCACCGGTTTTGCCTTTTGTATCGGCAAAAGAGTAAATATTTTTAGTTTTGAACGCTTTAAACTTGGTATAATGTGCGTTTGCTTTTTCAATAGCTTCCAAACTGACATAATACGACGGACTGATCCAAATATCAGCGTCTTGAGCTTTATCAAAAACAGTCTCAAAATTAAGCGAAAGACTGCCTTTATCTGTGGTTTCGCTCCATAGATAATCAGCATTAGCATCTTTTAAAAGAATAGCTTCAGAGCTGGTGCCACTTGGCAAATACCAAATATCCTTGTGCATCGCGCCACTCAAAACCGTTGGTCGTTTTGTAGCTTTCTCAGCAATTTTTTGAGCTTCTAAATAATCGTTTTCAATAGTTTTGAAAATACTATCGGATTCTTTTTCTTTATTGTAAAGGACTCCAAAAACCTTAATCCATTCCGCTTTTGCCAAAGGTGATTTTTCAATCCAATCGCCATTAAAAATTACTGGAATTCCTGCTTTTTGGATATTATCAAACGTTTTGTTATTACCATCAATTCCAAAACCAATTACCAATTCAGGTCGCAATTCCAATAACACTTCGGTATTGATACTTTCATTTTTGCCTAGATTTTTTATTAATCCTTTATCAATTAGAACTCTTGTTTTTTCTGAGGAAATAAAATCAGTATCTGGAAAACCGATCAGAGTTTTTTCAACATTCAATAAATCCAATGCTGGGATATGCGTTGTGGAAGTGACTACTATTTTTTGGATTGGTGTATTAATAATAGCTTCAAAATCAGAAGGATTTAAGTTGATTTTTGAATTGCTTTCTTTGTTGATTAAAGCATAACGATATGTTTTTTCCGATTTAGGCCAAGGGCTTTTAATTTCTAAAACTTTGTAACCTTGATGATTTTCAATAGAAAAACCATCAGCATAAGAAAGCGCTGTTTTTTCAATGGTTTCTGCATCTGATTCGTTTTGTACTCCGTTGTTTTCCTTGCAATTAACGAGAATAAAAAACAAGAGTAAAATTGATAGTTGTTTCAAAATCATGATTTTTTCTTGTCAAAAGTAATATTATTTAATGGAATGGCGGTTGGACATTCTTAAAGTTGAATCAGTAAAACCTTTTTAAGTCATGATGTTTTATCCATTTGAAATGTTTATTTTTGCACCGAATTTGGTTTGATATAATAATCTATGTCAATTAAAAGGGAATCTGGTTAAAATCCAGGACTGTTCCCGCAACTGTAAGCTATCACGCTTCATGTTACCCTTCAAGTCACTGTGCAATTAATGTCACGGGAAGACCAACATGAGGACGCAAGTCAGGAGACCTGCCAATTTCATCATCAAAAGCGACTTTCGGGTAAAGAGTCTTTTAGATTATGAAAAAACTACTTTATATTACTATTGTTTTAATTGGTGCGAGCTTTAATCAGGCTTATGCGCAGTTGGATTCCATTCAAAATATGGATGAGATTGTTTTGAGTGATGTGAAGTTAAAACGCTTTTCTTCAGGTTATAAAATCACGGTTTTATCCGATTCCGTTATTCAAAAAAGTCCGTGGTCATTGACCGATTTACTCCGATTTAATTCCAATATCTACTTTAGGGAAAACGGTTATGGCATGGTGTCATCGCCATCGTTTCGTGGTACAAATGCATCGCAAACCGCGGTGGTTTGGAATGGGATCAATATCAATTCGCAACTTAATGGCCAGATTGATTTTAATACCATCAATAATTCCAATTATAATTCTGTCGAAATAAGAAGTGGCGGTGGTAGTGTTCAATACGGAAGTGGCGCGATTGGTGGCAGTGTGCATTTAAGTAATGAGTTGACATTCAATAAACATATTGATCAAGAATTGCGAATAGGTTATGGCAGTTTTGATACTAAAAATGGCAATTATTCAATTTCGGCAGGTGCAGATAAATGGTCGTTAAATGCCGGGATTGCTTATGTAGATTCTGATAATGACTATAAATATTTGGGTACCAATAAGCATAATTCCAACGGTGAATATGATAATTTGAGTTTCAATCTCAACGCTGGGTATTTGCTCAATGAAAAACATGTGCTCAAGTTGTACCATCAAAGTTTTATTGGAAATCGTAATTTTTCAGGAACCTTGGTTGCGCCTTCAAAGAGCCGATACGAAGATGTTAACCATAGATCGATGGTGGAGTGGATTTATTTTCATGAAAATTATACTTCAAAATTAAAGGTTGTTCAGTTGCATGAAGCATTTAAATATTTTGAAAATAAGGATTCTGATTTTTATTCTTTTGGGCGTATTAACAGTTTTATAGCCAATCATAATCTGAATTTAAAACTGACAGATGCTATTGATTTACAAACCATCTTGGAGTTTTCAAAATTTAAAGGCGTCGGCGAAAGTTTTGGAAATCCTGCTCGCGATGCGTTTTCGGCAACCGCTTTATGGAAACACCAACTTTCTGATAATTTGGTTTATGGATTGAATTTTAGAAAAGATTTCACGTCCGATTTTAAAAGTCCGTTTGTGTTTTCAGCCGATGCTGCTTACCGTTTTAATGCACATTATCTCGTGCGTTTAAATGGTTCAAAAAACTTTAGAGTACCAACGTTTAATGATTTGTATTGGAATCCTGGCGGAAATTTGGATCTGCTTTCTGAATCTTCATACCAAATGGATTTAGGCCAAGAATTTTCATCAAAATATATGGATGTAAAATTGAACGGTTATTATATCAAAACTTCGGACATGATCCAATGGATTCCTGATAACATCGGATTGTCGCGACCACAAAATATTGCCAATGTCAAAAGCTATGGTGCCGAATTAGAGGTTTTCTTTAAATATCAAATCGATAATCACCATTTTAATTTAAATCCCACGTATTCTTATACGGTTTCTGAAGATATTGCCAATAAAAAACAGCTTATTTATGTGCCATTACATAAAGCTAATTTGAATTTCGGATACAGTTTTAAAGCTTTGGAAGTTGTGTATCAACATTTAATTAATGGCGAAGTTGACATCATTGGTGGGCAATTGGACGGTTATAATATGGCCAATTTGGGATTGTCTTATCAGCATCAACTTTCAAAAAAAGTGAAAACAATTTTACAGTTTAATGTCAATAATCTCTATAATAAAAACTATGAAAACATGGCATTTAGACCTATGCCCAACCGAAATTATCGATTACAATTAACTCTCAAATTTTAATATTATGAACTTAAAAAAACATTTAACAATCGCATTATCTTTAATGGTTTTATCATTTTCTTGTAGTAATGATGATGATGATAATACGCAACCAGAACCAAAAGGAACTTATGAAAACGGTATTTTTGTAGTTAACCAAGGTAATTTTGGACAAGGTAACGGATCGGTATCCTTTATATCGAACGATTTTTCAGTAAGTGAGAACACTATCTTTTCAAATGTGAATAAAAAACCGTTGGGTGATACGGCACAAAGCATGGCTTTTTATGGTGATTTCGCTTATATCGTCGTCAATTATTCTCAAAAAATTGAAGTGGTCAACCGTTATACCTTTGAATCTGTGGCAACGATTGACTCTGGTTTGGATAATCCTAGATACATGATCATTTCTAATGGCAAAGGATATGTAACAAATTGGGGAGATGGCTCAAATCCATCTGATGATTTTGTGGCGGTTATTAATTTAGAAACCAATTCGGTGTCTGCTAAAATAGCTGTTGAAGAAGGTCCCGATCAAATTATTTCTAATGAAAATACGATTTATGTAGCGCATGCTGGAGGTTATAATCAAAATAATATCGTTTCGGTAATTGATCCAAATTCTAATGAAATTACAACGACAATCACTGTTGGGGATGTGCCAAATTCCATGGTTTTTGATAAACAAGGTTTATTATATGTTTTATCTGGCGGAATTCCAGATTGGAAAGAAAATGAAACGGCCGGGAAATTGAGCATTGTTAATACAGTCAATAATACCATTTCATCAACTTTGGAGTTTGAAGAAGGGCAACATCCTTCTTATCTGGCTTTTGACGAATCGGTATATTATTATTTAAATAATGAGGTTTTTGAATTGGCTGTTGGAAGTTCAAAATTACCTGGTACTTCAAAAATTAAAGATGTCAATTTTAATTATATGACCGTTAATAACGGTGTTTTATATGGTGTCGATGCCGGAAATTATACATCAAACGGAACTTTACACAGTTTTGATTTGACAACAAATCTCGAAAAAAATTCAACAGACGTCGGATTTATTCCTGGAGCAATTTATTTTACCGCACAATAGATTTTTTTAAAAACCGCTAAAGAGCGGTTTTTTTTTGTTTGAACCATTCAGAAATATAGATTAATAGATATTTATCTCACAGAAATGCTTGAAAAGTTGTGATTAGGGAATTTTAGATGGATGATCGTTCCTTTTTCTGGAATACTTTCAACAGAAATATTTCCATTATGAACCAACATAATCTGTTTGCTTAAAGTCAGGCCAATTCCGTTTCCAGATTTTTTGGTCGTGAAAAATGGCGTAAAAATCTGTTCTAAAAGTTCAGGTTCCATGCCAATCCCGTTATCTGATATTTGGATATGTATTTCATCTTCTTTTTCAATGCCTATCAGTTTTATTTTTGGTTGCGCCGTATTTTGTAAAGCATCCATGGCATTAAGAATTAAATTGATTAAAATTTGCTCCAATAAATGTTGATCGGCCATAACTCTTAAACGGATGTTTTTCAGAATAATATCCAACTCAATCCCTTTTTGTAGCAGATTGGGTTCTAAAAGCTGGTACACACTTTCAAAAAGTTGCGCCACAGAAAGTTCCTTAAAATTAGGCTGGTCTACTTTATTGATGAGTCGGTAACTTTTGGCAAATTGCAACAAGCCTTCACTTCGGTTTTTAATCGTGGAAATACCGGTTTTCACGTCCTTTAGCGGTCCGGTATTTTCAATATGTTCAAGGCGTTCATTAAGAGTTTCGGCCAGCGAAGAGATGGGCGCAATTGAATTCATGATTTCGTGCGTCAAAACACGTAGAAGTTTTTGCCACGCCTGATTTTCAGTTTCATCCACAGCTTTATTGATGTTTTGGTACACCACAATACGATAACTGGTGTTTTCCGTTTCAAACTCCGATAGTTGAATGAGTAATTTGATTTTTCCTTTATTGGAAAATGCCGTTTCCAGTTGTTGACTGCCCAATTTTAGCTTTAGCGTTTTTTCATAGAGATCGGGATTTCTTTTTTCCAAACCTGAAATATTTCCTAAATGTGGCGTTTCAAAAAGATTTTTAAAAGCATCGTTAATCAATTCTACTTTCCCGGAATCGGCGTGATAAAATAGAATGGCAGCATCCAACATGTTGATTATTTCTGATAAATATTGATGCTGAATTTCCTTTTCGGAGCTGATTTTTCTATAAACCGAATTGATAAGGTTGAATGAGGTAAACAACTCTTTTTCGGATGCCGATTTGTTTTTGGTAGAATAACGCCTTGTAAAATCGCGATATCTTACCGCTTCAGAAAATTCCTTAAATTGTTTTTGAAGATAGTTTTGTTGCCTGATTAATTGAATTAAAAAATAGCAGGCCACCAAAAAAATAATTCCCGAATAAAGATAATCTTCCGTAAAGATGAAATACGCAATCCCGACCGCCGTGAGTAATAAACATAGCGAATGCCATACTATTTTATAATTCATATTTTTCAATGCGTCTGTATAAAGCTGCGCGCGTTAATCCTAATTCGTTGGCCGATTTGCTGATATTTCCCTGGTTTTTATGCAATGTTTCTGCAATAGCCTTACGTTCCATGGCTTCCAAATTTTTTGAACCCAAAGTAAAAGTTGTAGTTTCGGATTTTTGTTCAATCGGTGAAAATAAAATATCATGTTCCTTAATGGTTTCACCTTCAGCCATAATCACGGCGCGTTCAATACTGTATTGTAATTCCCGAACATTTCCAGGATAATGATAATTTTTGAGTTTTTGAAGACTTCCCGAATCAAAACCTTGTAAATCTTTATGGTATTTCTGTTGATATTGATTGAGAAAGTGTCTGGCCAACAATGGGATATCCTCTTTCCTGTCGCGTAATGGTGGCACTTTAATTTCAACGGTATTTAATCGATATACCAAATCTTTCCGAAATCGCGATTCATCTGCCAATTGTGTCAATGGAATATTGGTTGCAGAAAGCAATCGAATATCAATGGGTATAGGCTGTGAAGATCCCAAGGGCAATACTTCTCGATTTTGTAATACGCTCAGTAATTTTGCTTGTTGCTGCAAATTGATATTTCCTATTTCGTCCAAAAATAAAGTGCCTTTATCAGCGGTTTCAAATCGGCCTTTTCGGTCTTCACGTGCGTCGGTAAAAGCTCCTTTTTTATAACCGAACAATTCACTTTCAAATAAGGTTTCTGTTAGTGAGCCGACATCGACTTTAACATACGCTTTAGTGTTGCGTAAGGATTGTTGTTGAATGGCATCGGCAATCAAGTCTTTTCCGGTTCCGTTTTCGCCAAGAATCAAAATATTGGCATCGGTGGGCGCAATTTTAGAGATCTTATATTGCAAATCCTCCATAATGGCTGAGGTTCCAATAATGGGATTTTCAGGATAAATGCTTTTCGTCGAAATAGAAGCTTCCGAAGTTTTATTTTGTTTTAAGGCCTCGGCTAAAGTGTTGAGCAATTGTTCGTTTTGCCAAGGTTTTACAATAAAATCTGA
>NZ_DATJCY010000188.1:0-13197 GCF_035577925.1 Gelidibacter sp.
ACATCACCTTGTTTGAACTTTAATTTGGCATTAGGATGATCTTTCCCTCCGTTTTCAACAATATAATTATGCAACCCGATGCCTTTGGTCGCATTGGCAGTTAAGGATGTCAAACGGTTTCCTCTATTGATATCGCACATTACAGCCATTGGTCCAAGACCATGTGTTGGATAAACGTCACCGTTTCTTAATAATGAATGTTGGGTTCGCCATTTGGATTCTGAAATCCCTTTATCGCCAAATTCAACACCTTTTCCATAAGCCGTTTTACCATCATTGAATTTTACGCCACGCAAATCGTGCTGATAGCCACATCTAAAGTGGACCAACTCACCAAAAACATCTTGTTTTACCATGTTCAATACGGCAAGAACATCGCGACGGTAGTTCACATTTTCAAGAATCATAAGATGCGATCCTGTTTGCTCATGCGTATTGACCAAGTCCCAGCACTCTTCCAAAGTGTTGGCTGCCGAAACTTCCAGACCGGTATATTTTCCAGCTTTCATAGAATCGACGGCCATTTTTGTGTGCCACAACCAAGGTGTAGAAATGACCACTGCATCAACCTCTTTCATGTTTAGAAGATTCAGATAATCTTGATCTGATTTATCAAAAATCTTAGGCTTGGCAAAACCTGCATCTTTTATCATTTTTGATGCCACTTCAATTCTCGCAGGATCAACATCGCAAATCGCAACAATTTCTACATCCTTTCTAAGTAATGCATTATTCAAATGGTTACAACCTCTTAGACCAACGCCTATAAAAGCTAATCTTAATTTCTGCTTGGATGACCCTAATATCGTACCAAACGACATATTAGGAAGCATTACCAATCCGGCTCCTGCCAATGCTGTCTTCTTGACAAAATCTCTTCTCGAACTCATACGTTATGTAATAGTTAATTTTTCGTTAATAAATCTTCATCCCAAATATGAAAATTACACCCTGAAAAAAGGTAGAAAATTTGGTCGTTTAGAGGACATTCATAGCTGTTGATGAAAAATTACTCCTTTTTGACTAATTATTTTCCATCAATAATACAATCTCTTTTAGGGCAATAATCCACTCAAGTTTTTTATTAATACCTTTACCGAAATATCAAAAAGATGTTTAAAAACTATACCGAATCTTAATCGTATAGCCTTCCAAATAAAAATTGATTTATGTACAGATTGAGGAATTCCATTAATGCCGTTTGCTTTTTTATTACACTCACAACATCCTTATGGGCACAACATCATGTCAATTTCACCCAATTATCGCCTTCCTTAAATAATAAAGCAATTAACGTCAGCAAAACCATACAAGATGCCTCTGGAAACATTTGGATGGTACAAGGTGGCGACGTTTATATGTATGATGGTTACAGCTACAAAATGATTGATAATCCAGTTATATTTCCAAAATCTGAACAACACGAATCCATAAAACAGATTTTAATTGATGATTTTAAGAATATCTGGCTACTTTCCGATGCTGGATCCTTAACTCAATATAATCATACAAAAGGCTCATTTGAAGATATCACAACACTTTTAAAAAACAAAAAAGTAAGTGCCATCACCTCAAAAAACAAGGCACTTTGGTTAGCTACATCAAAAGGCAGTATACTTATGTATGCACAATCAAAAATGGATAGCATTACCACTATTCCCAAATTGAACAACAGCTCAAAAGGCATTACGGATATTGCGGTAAGCCCCAATCAAGATGTTTTTTTAGGAACTAACGACGGCAATGTCATTTCATATTCTATGGCATCAAATACCATTTTGGATATCGCTGCCCCCTTTAACAACTATCCAGAAAGTTTAAGATTGCTTGCAGATAACTTCAACAGACTTTGGATAGGTACTGAAACCAAAGGGCTGTTTTTGTATGACATTAAAACCAAACAATTTATTCAAGATGCATTCTTTAAAGGAAACACCCATAATATCAAAAATGAATTGTTCTTAAACCTTTACTGTGATAGCAATGGTTTTTTGTGGGCCGGCACCGACGGCGGTGGGCTATATAAAGTACATCTAACCACTGGTGAAGTATTTTTATTTACCAAACAAATCAACAACAGCTCCTCGTTAAGCAGCAATACGATTGTGCATGTTAATGAAGACAACCACAACAACATCTGGATTGTACCCAATTATGGCAATTTGAATATTTTACCAAATGCCGATAACAGCATCAATTACCACGAAGGTTCAGAAAGCGGAACACCCAATAGAATTTTAAGTGCTTACCGAAGTTCTGACAATGTATTATGGGTAGGAACGGACGGTTCCGGACTTACTAAAATCAATTTTAACGATGATGGCACCACCCGTGAAAAACAATTTTTTAATGATGCGACGACCAATAAAGGATTTTATATCCAAACCATTGCCGAAGACCATAAAGGCAACATGTGGTTTGGCTCTTATAAAAACGGACTATGGCATTATGATTCCAAAACCGAAGTGTTTAAAAAAATACCGGTTTCAAATGCCAAAGGTCAACAAGCATCCGATGTTAGAACGCTTTACAAAGATAGCAAAGGACGCATCTGGGTAGGGTCCAATACCTGCCTGAATATCTATTCCGACACACTCGAACTTTTAGCTTCTTTTGAATATAATAGGGACGATTTAAAAGGGATCATTGCAGAAAGTATTCTCGAAACACAAAACGGTGCGCTTTGGCTGGGCATCTACGAGGGTGGCTTATTTCAGTTCAATGAAAACCACAATAATTTAAAAGCTTCAACATTCATTGACCGCTCCATCCTCAACGAAAACCTAGATCGCATAAAAAGTGCTAAATACATTTCAGAAGGCACATACCATAGTTTATGGGTAATCAACGATAATGGAAAACTACTAAAATACGACACAAAAAATCATAATTTTTCGTCATTCGAACATGTTTCCAGTTTATCAAATCGATCTTTGGCTGCCGTGATCAATACCGGAAATGATAATTTATGGATCAGTTCCTCCAACGGCATCATTAATTACGATACCCAAGATTCCATCCTAAAAACCTATTATATAACAGATGGCCTTCAAGACAATATGTTTTTATCAAGAAGCGCTTATAAGGACCATAATGGAATGTTGTATTTTGGTGGAACAAAAGGCCTTAACTATTTTTATCCAAAAGATCTTTTTAAAAGGGAATCAAAACCAACCCTACAAATAAGTGCTATTGAAGTACTTAACCAGCCCGCTGAAGTTTTATTGCCCGAACAGATAAGCAATAGTATAACTAACGTGACCAACTTGCATTTAAAATACAACCAATCGTCCTTTTCTTTCCGGTTTGTAGCATTAGATAATATTTTATATCCCAAACATATTTACTCTTACCGCCTCAAAGGTTTTGATAAAGACTGGATAAACAGTCACACAGAGCGCTCTGCTACGTACACCAATATCCCTGCGGGTACTTATACTTTTGAGGTAAAAGCAGGCACAAAAGATAATGTTTGGGACATTCCGGCCAAAAGTATTACCATAGTCATTGAGCAACCATTTTGGAACAAACCATTGGCATGGTTGGTTTATATCACTTTTATAGCCCTATTAATTTATGTTGCAAGACGCTGGTATGGCTTAAAAAAGAAATTGTTTGTTGAAAAAGTAAACCATCAGAAACAAAATGAACTGCACGATTTGAAAATGAACTTTTTTGCAAAAATGTCACATGAAATCCAAACGCCCCTCACCCTGATTTTGGGCCCCATTCAAGACATGATCCACAATGCGGAAAAGAACGGGAATCTACTTTTAAAACAGCGGCTCAATATCATTGCCTACAACACTAAACGACTTTCTAAAATAGCCTATGAACTAACTTTGGTAAGAAACAAGGAGCTGGACCAACTAAAACTAGTTGTCACCAAAAACAATCTGTCCAAAAACATTGATGACATCGCCCAATCATTCAAGGAATTAGCACGACTCAAAAGAATTGACTTCACTATTAATGTGCCACAAAATGGAATTGAAGCTTGGTATGACAAAGAAAAAATAGAACATATTATTTATAACCTTCTTTCAAATGCTTTCAAATTTACTCCAAAAGAAGGTCATGTAGTTTTGACCATTACGCCTATCAACGGCACACGAATCATCAAAATTGCTGTGGCCGATTCAGGCTCCGGAATTCCAAAAGACGAACTGACCAAAATTTTCGAACTGTTTTACCAAGCCAAAAGCACCAAGAAAAATAAAGGAACAGGCATTGGACTGGCATTAACCAAAGAGTTGATCGATTTACACAAAGGAAAAATTGAAGTAGAATCATCGGTTACGGATGGCACCACATTTACCATCACTTTTCCAATCCATGAAGAAGCCTATACCGATGAAGAAAAAATCATGGCAGATTATGAAGACGAGCCGATCCAAATACATTCGCCGCATAACCCACAATTGTATGATACCATAACAACCAGCATTCTGAAAAAAACCATCCTCATTGTGGAAGACACCATGGAGTTGCAACTGTTTTTAAAGGAACTCTTGCAAGAGCGCTATAACATCATCTTAGCCGAAAATGGAAATGAAGGCTATCAGTATGCAAAAAACAACATCCCCGATCTTATTTTGAGCGATATTATGATGCCCGAACTTGATGGCATCCAAATGTCAAAACAATTGCAGGACAACCCACTTACTAAACACATTCCAATTATATTATTGACCGCAAAAAACTCAACCAATTCCAAGATAGAAGGTTTAAAATCGGGCGCTATTGAGTATATCAACAAACCCTTTAACACCAATGAGTTATTGCTTAAAATTCAAAACATCCTCATTGCCAAAGACCATATCATCTCTAAATACCGAAAAGAGATTATTGCAAATCCAGAATTCCCCGAAGAGAAATCTCAAGACGAAATATTCCTTGAAAACTTGGTTGCCAATATTAACCTACGCATGGAAAATGCCGATTTTAAAATGGAAGAACTGGCCATACCTTTAAATATGAGCTATTCCAGTTTATACAGAAAATGCCAAGCCTTAACCGGGCAAAGTTTGGTAGATTTTGTACGTTCATTACGTTTAAAGAAAGCTGCTGTCTTAATTGTAAAACAAGGGTATTCCATTTCAGAAACGGCTTTTATGACCGGTTTTAATGATCCTAAATATTTCTCAAAATGCTTTAAAAAGCAATTTAAAAAGAACCCCATGAATTTCAGGGATGAAGCCCATAAAATTGGAATCGATGCCTATTTGAAAAAACATGACGTCGGCACGTTTTTATAGCGACGCTAACTTTTAGGCATTATATTATTGTCAATCTATACACATTGGTTTGTCGTTTTATAAAACCCAACTTTTGATACAACTTATTGGCAGCAACACGGTCAGGACTAGACGTCAAATTGATACTTGTAATGTTTTGGTCTTTGACATATGCCACGGCAAATTGGATCAGTGCTTCGCCAACACCTTTGCCTCTTGCGGAGCTATCCACCACAACATCCTCTATCCAAACTTTATTGCCTGTAGGAATTTTATTAAGCACCAATGTCAAAGTTCCCAATAGTTCATTATGTTCTTCGGCCATAAAAAGTATGGTATGATTGGAATCTACAATAGCTTGTAAATCTTCCTTTGAAGGCAATGTACAATCAGGAGCAAGTTGCGGAACCAACTTCTCAAAAGCATGTACAACTTCGTCTGTTACTGTGATAAGTTTATAAATTTTCATACCAACAAAAATAAGGATTTATTTACTTGTATTTTTTTCAATATTGATTCTGAAACCCCATACACCTCAAAAGCAGGTAACTGTCTAAAATAGATCACAAATTCCATTGTAAAATATCCAAAACAACCTAAAGATTACCGAAATTAGCACCAGCACTCCAAAAAAACCACTATGTCTAAATCACTTCTGTTTTTATTTATAATCATCAATTATTTCACTGGCATTGCGCAATCAGAAATCACCGAAAACGAACTCAAAGACCACATTTTATTTTTGGCCTCCGAGAAAAATGCAGGTCGATATCCTGGCACAAAAGGCAATCGGGATGTTGTAAAATACATCATCAAAGATTTCAAAAAACAAGGTCTTCTGCCTTTAGGAAAAAGCTACCAACAGAAATTTAAAGCCCGCTTGCGTGTGGATAAAGGCGAAGCCGAAAAACCTTTAGCAAAAACCTCAAATGTTGTGGCGTATCTGGAAGGCAATGACCCAAGTTTAAAAAACGAATACATCATTCTGGGCGCACATTACGACCATTTGGGAATGGGCGGTCCGTCATCAAAATCAGATGAAAGAAATACCATTTATTATGGTGCCGATGACAATGCCAGTGGCACGGCCGCACTTTTGGAAATTGCCGAAAAAGTAGCCGCCAATAAACACAACTTAAAACGCAGTGTTATTTTTATTGCTTTTGGTGCCGAAGAACAAGGGTTATTGGGAAGCCAATATTTTATAGACCAGCCCTTGGTTCCGTTATCGCAAATTAAATTGATGATCAATATGGATATGGTAGGCCGGCTAAACGATGAAAAACACGTATATATGGGTGGTGCCGGAACTTTCCCCGATGGTGTCGCTTTTATGCAAAACTTAGGCCAATCGCTAAACTTAACGCCAATAGTCCATGCAGGATCAGTAGGCGGTTCGGACCATGTGTCGTTTTATAAAGCCCGATTATCGGTTTTGGGCATTCATACGGGCGGACATCCACAATATCACAGACCGGAAGATACTGCCGATTTAATAAACATTCCCGGCGAAAAACAAGTTAGCGACTATATTTATGCGGCTTTAATGCATTTTGCTGCAACCGATTATAAGTTTAAATTTATACCACAAGATTAAAAAACAATGATCATCTTTAACCCTACATCACAATCACACTATTTTCATCTAAACCATAATAAATGAGACTTATATCTATGGCTTTAATAGCACTCATCACCTTCACGAATTGCGAAGAAAACACCCGATCCTTTTCAGCATCCGAAATCGCAGTTCTTCCAAAACCAACCACTTTAGAATTAAATGAAGGTTCTTTTGCCATTAAAGACGGACAACAGATTTTCGCCGATCTAAAAGAACAGCAAAATGCCGCGACCGATCTTCAAGCTTATATTTCAAAAACCACCGATTTTAAATCCTCCTTAGTTAAAAGTTATGGCGCATCCATCAGTTTTGAACAAAACGAAGATTTGGGCCCAGAAGCGTATGAATTGATCGTTTCACCAAAAAAGATAAGCATCTTGGCCAATGATGCCGCAGGTTATTTTTACGGCGTACAAACTTTAAAACAATTAGTTTCTGCTGAAACTGCAGAAAATTCCCAAGCCATCACTTATTTGGTTCCATCCGTCCGTATCCAAGACCAGCCACGTTTTAAATGGCGTGCGTTTTTATTGGATGATGCGCGCTATTTTCATGGCGAAGCCTTTGCGAATCAAATGATCGATCAAATGGCATTGTTAAAAATGAACACTTTGCAATGGCATTTAACCGATGATGCCGGATGGCGCATTGAAATCAAAAAATACCCATTACTCACCGAAGTTGGCGGTTTTCGTGCCGATAGCGAAATTGGCACGTGGAAAAGCGGAAAAAGATCGGGCGAGCCACATGGCGGATTTTACACCCAAGAACAGATAAAGGACATTGTGGCCTATGCCGCTGCACGCAACATTACGGTCGTCCCAGAATTTGAAATGCCATGCCAGCGCTGCCATTGCGGCCTATACGTGGTTGGGAACTGCTGGTGTGGATATTGAAGTCCCTGCGGTATTTGGTCGTTTGTATGACAATTATGATGTGACCAAACCCGAAGTCATCACTTTTATAAAAGATGTTTTAACTGAACTATTTGCATTATTTCCGACTGAAGTGATCCATATTGGCGGTGATGAAGTGGGCTATGACGTTTGGGAGAATACGCCTTCTGTACAAGCTTATATGAAAGCGCATAACATCAAAACACCAGCCGATCTACAAATCGATTTTACCAATAACATCTCAAAATTCATTGCCGATCATGGGCGCCGTATGATGGGCTGGAACGAGATTTTAGGCAAAAACATCCATAAAGATTTTGAAGAAAAGAAAGACGACCAAGAAGCAGAAACCGAATTGGCAAAAAACGCGATCATCCAATTTTGGAAAGGTGATTTGGAATTGTTGGCCAACGCTGCCCAAAATGGCTACGATATTGTCAATTCATTGCATAGCAGCACCTATTTGGATTATAGTTACACCTCCATTCCATTGGAAAAAGCGTATCATTTTAATCCTATTCCCGAAGGATTGGACCTACAATACCATAAAAACATTTACGGCTTAGGCTGCCAAATGTGGAGCGAATGGACCCCGACCAACGCCGATGTGGAGCGTCAAACGTTCCCTCGGATAGCCGCTTACGCCGAAGTAGGCTGGACGCAACTTGAAAACAAAGATTACGAAAGTTTTAAAATAGCTCTCAAAAAGATGGTGAAGCATTGGGAGGACTTGGGGATTAATTACTATAAGGATTATGATAAGCTTTGATTATTGGAAACAAATTGAATCCCGATAGCTATCGGGAGAAATTGAAGTCGAATCCGAATAACTAAGAAGGCCATAAACTAGAAACCTGAAACTAGAAATAAATCAGCGCTAATCAGTAAAATCAGCGTCATCAGTGTTCCAGAAGTTGAAATTAAATCAAGACAACAAGGAGAAACTTGAAACCCGAAACTTGAAACTAGAAACCCGAAACAACCAACAAACCATCTCAAATGAAACAATTACTCAAATCCCTTCTCATCTTTGCCATGCTATTCACATTGGCATGTCAAGAGGAAACCAACCACTTTACCGTCGCCCAAACCTATGACGAGCCCCAAGATCCCGCACCAAGCATGGATCAAGATTGGTCGGCTGTTCCTGAAGGCTTACAAGCCTCCGTAACCTCAACCGACATTCGTTTTGTGCGTAGTGAAATCCCTAAAATCAATCACCAATCCACCTGGGAAGGTGCCGCTTGGAAAGGCGAACGCACCTCAGCGCAATTGGTATTATGGAGCAAGGACTCCCTAACCGAAGTGAACACTAAAATCTCCGATTTCAAATCGGATAATGGCAACAGCCTTCCTGCTTCTATCGCCGCTATCCATTTTGTAAAATACGTCATCACTGATGTGTTTGGCGAAGGATGTGGTTATAGAAAACCAGAAGACTTCCCAGCCTCATTAGCCGCCGATGCATTAGATCCCGTCACCTCTTACGCCATTAAAGCACAAGAAACCCGACCTATTTGGGTGACCATCGATGTGCCGTCGGATGCGAAAGCTGGGACCTATAAAAGTACCTTTACCATCGATATCAAAGGTCAAGAAAGCCAAACCATGGCATTCTCTATCCGCGTGATCGATAAAGTATTGCCCGATGTTTCCGAATGGAAATTCCATTTGGACCTTTGGCAAAACCCTTATGCCGTGGCACGTTTCCATGAGGTTCAACCGTGGTCTGCCGAGCATTATGAACTACTCAAACCCATCATGAAACGCCTTGCCGATGCCGGACAAAAAGTAATCACCGTATCCTTGAACAAAAGACCTTGGGGCGGACAGACTTTTGATCAGTTTGAAGCGATGATCGATTGGAGAAAGAAAGCCGATGGCACGTGGACCTACGATTATACCATTTTTGACAATTGGGTACAACTCATGATGGATCTGGGTGTCAAAAACCAAATCAGCTGCTACTCGATGGTGCCATGGGGCAATGAGTTTTACTATTTTGACGAAGCCGAAAATAAAGAAGTAAAACTAGTCGCCGCTCCGGGAACCCAAGCTTATGACGACCTCTGGATTCCGTTTTTAGAGCAGTTTAAAGCCCATTTGGAACAAAAAGGCTGGAATACCATCACCCGGATTGCCATCGACGAGCGCGGGCCTGAAGAAATGAAAGCCATGCTTAAATTACTGAACGCCCATGCGCCTGAGTTTGGCGTTTCGTTTGCCGACAATCATAAAAGTTACAAACTGTATCCTAACGAACTTAAGGATATGTCCGTTGCCTTTGGACATCCAGTTGATGAAATCGATTTAACCCAAAGAAGGGAAAACGGCTATATCAGCACGCATTATGTCTGTTGCTCGGATCCTTTCCCTAATACGTTTACCTTTTCGCCACCCGCCGAAGGTGTTTTTATCGGCTGGTACAGCATTGCGGCCGATTTTGATGGTTTCCTGCGCTGGTCCTATAACAGTTGGGTGGAGCATCCTTTGGAAGATTCCCGTTTCAGGACTTGGCCGGCTGGCGATACCTATATCGTATATCCGGATAACCGAAGTTCCATTCGCTTTGAAACCTTGAGAGAAGGCATTCAAGATGCTGAAAAAATAAGGCTATTAAGAGAAGAACTCACCGAAAGAAAGCTCTTGGATGAACTGGACCATTTGGATAAAGTGGTCGCACAATTCAACGTGACCTCAAAGCCCGTCAATTTTGAAGCTATGCTTAAAGACGCCAAAAACGTCCTTAATATTTTGGCCGAACAGCTCAATTAATCATTATTCAGACTTTTTAAAAACCTCAGAAAACACATTAGTATCGTGATAAAACCATATAAACTTATAAGCCCTTACATTGTTAAGCACCTGTTATCTCTTGGATTGTTTTTATTGATGACCTGTTACAGTCTTGCACAAAACATTGCTATCAATCCAACGCCGCAAACAATTGTGATTACAGGTTATACAAACACGCCAACCCAGTTTAAATTACAGCCTAAAAACGTCGATAAAGCTACGCAACACTTATTGTCCACGTTTTTTAACGAAACCAATACGTCTAATAATGGCATTGCGGTTAGCGTAGGCGATATCCATGCTAAGTTTGATAAAAAGCTTCTCAAAAAAGTCCCTCAACATCCAGAGGGTTATTATATCAATAGCAGCTCTGATAACATTACGATTATCGGCCGTGATGCACGAGGCACCTATTACGGTGTCCAAACCTTACTCGCTTTATTGGCATCCGATCAATTTCCGCAAGGCGACATTGTAGATTATCCCAATGTCAGCGCACGAGGTGTTGTAGAAGGTTTTTATGGCACACCATGGAGCTTTGAACACCGCATGCGCCAGCTGGATTTTTACGGACAAAACAAATTGAACACCTATATTTATGGCCCCAAAAACGATCCTTACCACAGTTCGCCCAACTGGAGAGAACCGTATCCCGATGCAGAAGCTGCGCAATTAAAAAAACTCATCGACCGTGCCGAAAGCAATCACTTAGACTTTGTTTGGGCCATCCACCCCGGTCAGGACATCCAATGGAATAATGACGACCGCGCTGCCCTACTCCACAAATTTGAACTCATGTACGATTTGGGCATCCGTTCCTATGCCGTGTTTTTTGATGACATTTCAGGCGAAGGCACCAACCCCAGCCAACAAGCAGGGCTATTGAATTATTTGAACACTGCCTTTGTTAAGGTCAAAAAAGATGTCAAACCATTGATTATGTGCCCTACTGAATACAATAAAAGCTGGTCCAAACCCGACGGCGGTTATTTGGAAACCTTAGGCAAAGAGCTGGATCCTTCCATTAGGATCATGTGGACGGGCAATCGGGTGGTGTCGGATATTGACCACGAAACCATGGCGTGGATCAATGCCAAGATACAGCGCAAAGCGTTTGTATGGTGGAATTTCCCGGTTTCGGATTATGTCCGGAACCATTTGCTCATGGGCCCAACTTATGGCAACGGAACGGATATTGCCAATGACGTTTCTGGTTTTGTGTCCAACCCGATGGAACATGCCGAAGCCTCTAAAATCGCCATTTACGGGGTAGCCGATTACACCTGGAACATGGCGGCATACCAACCCGAAAACAACAGGTTGCGCGCCCTCCAAACCATTATGCCAGAAAGTTATAAGGCCTTAGAAATTTTCACTGACCATAATAGCGATCTAGGTCCGAATGGCCATCAATACCGCCGGGTCGAATCGGTAGCCTTTGCACCAAAAGCCGAAGCTTTTCTTAAAGATCTTGAAAGCGGTCAAAACATTAAAAATCTTGAAGCCATCCAAGCCGAATTCCAAGCCATGGTTGAAGCTTCGTATATTTTATTGAGCAGTACAGACAATCCAATACTTTTGGATGAAATTAGACCTTGGGTAAAACAATTCCAATTACTTGGCCAATCCGGTCTTGTTATGCTGAACATGCACGCCGCACTACAAGCCAAACAAACCGATGCTTTTGAACGCAGTTATCACGCCTTTAAAGCCATCAAAACACAAATGTATCAACTAGACCATACCGAAAACCAAAACCCTTACCAACCCGGTGTCAAAACTGCAACTTTGGTGGTGGCGCCATTAATTGAAAAGGGCTTTGCACATTTCACCAACATCTATAACCAAACCTTTAACAAGCATCTCAAAGTGGACGTCAATTATAATCCGCATCAATTATTTACCACTATTGCCCAACTTCAAAACCAACAAATCAGCTTACGAGATCGCACTTTAACGCTAAATCCGCCATTGGAAATCATCCCTTTGGCGCCACAAGCCTATTTCGGATTTGAAGTACAAGAAGGAACACACATAAAGAAAATGACATGCAAACTATCACCGACAACGGTCTATAAAGACCTAAAATTGGAAGTTTCGAATGACGGCACCCATTGGACCACCGTGGCAACAGAACCAAAATACGACGTGCTACAAGCTACCGTAAACCAAACCACAAAATTCATTAGGATTATTAATACGACTTCGGAAACTTTAGAGGTGAAGATGGAGTTATTTAAGGTGGAGGTGCGGTGATGAGGATCGGAATTGAATAGAACAATTTAACTCAATAACAAATCTTTGAGAACTAATACAAATAAGTTATATTTGAGAGGCATTGTTTCGTCTGGATATGGTTTATAGAAGCATTGATAAACATTCCAAAGCCATTAACTGTAATTGAAAATTAAAATGAAGACACTCCGTGAAATAATGCTCGCAGAGCCGCAGAGGCGCAGAGAATAATATCAATGCCATCAGTGTAATTCGTGCAATTCGTGTCCAAAAACTCCGCGCATCTCCGTGAAATAATGCTAGCCAAGCCGCAGAGGCGCAGAGAACAATATCAATGTCATCCGTGTAATTCGTGCAATTCGTGTCTAAAAAACACCATGAAATAATTAAAACAAAAAATCCTTTGGTCACA
>NZ_DATJCY010000189.1:0-12968 GCF_035577925.1 Gelidibacter sp.
AAGCTTTCTGCATCCGATAATTCGGTAATGTCTTTATAAGCTTTTTTAGGAACAATCATGGTTTCAAACGGCCAAACGGCCCAAAATGGCGCTAAGACCACAAAGGCATCGTTTTGATAAATGATACGTTCATTGGCCTGAAGTTCTTGTTTGAGATAATCGCCCAGAAGGCTGGTTTTATTTTTGTCGAAATAGGCTTTTTGATGCTGATCTTTCTTTTCTACTTCGTTGGGCAATGTGGATTGACTCCAAATTTGCCCATGTGGATGCGGATTGCTACAGCCCATAACGGCTCCTTTATTTTCAAAAATCTGAACGTAATTGATCATCTCGTTTGAGCCTAAAAGCATGTATTCCTTTTGCCAGGCTTGGACTACTTTATTGATATCCTCCACTTCCATATCTGCCAAACTTTTGGAATGATCCGGACTGAAGCAAATAACCTTACAAATACCCTGTTCACTTTCGGCTTTGAACAATCCATCATTTATGGAAAACGTAGGCGACGTGGTTTGCAATGCCGCAAAATCATTCGTGAAGATAAAAACATCTTTATAATCGGGATTTATTTCACCATTAATTCGCGTATTCCTTGCGCATAAATAACAGGTGGAATCGTGTGCAGGTCGCTGTTCATTTGAAACGGCTTCGTTTTGACCTTGCCATGGCCTTTTCGCTCTGTGTGGCGAAACAAGCACCCATTCGCCCGTTAAAATATTATAGCGTTTATGCGAATAATCTTGCAAATTGTTATCCATCTTACTTTTGTTCAATTATTTTGACTTTACAATATGTGTCCCTTGAGCCAGTTTTACCTCATAAATAGAGCAAGCTCTTCCAAATTTTGCTTTAAAAAGTTCAGCGATCTGATTTTTAAAGGATTCAACTTCACTTTTCAAAACCAAGTTTATAGTACAGCCGCCAAATCCGCCGCCCATCATTCGGGCACCAATAACATGAGGAGTTTTATGTGCTTTATCCACTAAAAAATCGAGTTCTGTACAGCTTACTTTATACTTATTGCTTAAACCATCATGGGATTGAAAAAGCAAGTTTCCTAAAGTTTCCAAGTCTTCTTTTTCTATCGCTTCTGAAAATTGATGCACACGATTATTTTCTTCGATAACATACAATGCCTTTTGATAATCGGCTTCTAATAGGTCATTTTTAATAAGATCTAAATCTGCTTTTGAAGCATCTCTCAACGCTTTAATTCCAAGTAATTTTGACACTTTTTCACAAACTTCACGACGGTCATTATACGCGGTTTCTGCCAAATCATGCTTTACATTACTATTGATAAGCATTAACTCATAATCCTTAAAATCGATTTTGTAAGGCTGTGAAGTCACCGTTCTACAATCCAACAATAAGGCGCAGTCTTCAATACCGAACATGCTGGCGTACTGGTCCATAATGCCGCATTTTACACCGGCATAATTGTGTTCTGCCTTTTGAGAAACCAAAATCATCTCTTGTTTTGACAATCCAAGAGCAAAGAGATCGTTCAATCCATAAACAAAACTATTTTCTAAAGCCGCCGACGAAGACATCCCGGCGCCGCCAGGAATATTTCCGGAAAAAACGGCATTGAAGTTTCCGATATTTTTTCCGAGTACTTGTAATTCTGCAACAACACCTAAAACGTAGTTTTTCCAATCACCATTTTTTAAAGGCTGAATTGCATCTAAATCATATATATATGTTTCATCTTTATCAAAAGCCAAAACCGTGCTTTGATGAGCTTCACTTTTTTGTATGGCCAAAGCGATGCCTTTATCGATGGCCGCTGGAAATACAAATCCGTCATTATAATCGGTATGCTCACCTATCAGATTGATGCGGCCCGGAGAAAACACGATTAAAGGTTCTGATTCAAATCGGTCTTTAAAACGGTCTGATACCGTTTCTATCAATTCCTTATTCGTCATAATTTAAGCAAAATAAACATAAAGCGCTACGACGATCAGACAGACAAGAACGCCCGCCTGTTTGACATATTTCCAAGGTGTGATATCCACTTGTTTTGTATATTCTTGGACAAAAGGTACTTCTCTAGGTTTGAATTTCCCGATAATCAGCATGATCACGATATTCAACACAAATAAGATGGCCATAATATCCAAATAATGTGGATAAGCCTGTGCTTCTACCAATGCCAAAGCGGCGGCATCCGTGACTCCCGATGAAACTGCTTCTTCAATGGCTTTGTTAACAAAATAATCCTTAAGAACAAACTGGCTCAAACAGTACAACAAGCAACCGGAAAGCAATCCGACTTTAGCAGCAATGGCCGGGACGCGTTTTGTGGTATAACCCACAACAACAATGGTTAAAATAGGAATACTGTAAATACCATTAATTTCTTGTAGATAATTAAACAAACTACCGGCATTGGCAATAAGTGGCGCTATAAACATGGATGCAAAAGCCAGTACGGTTCCAAATATTTTACCATACTTTACAATCGTTTTTTCATCGGCTTCTTTGTTTATATGCTGTTTATAAACGTCAATACCAAATAAGGTGACCGAGCTGTTTAACACACTATTGAACGAACTTAAAATAGCCCCAAACACTACAGCCGCAAAAAATCCGAGCCATGCGGTAGGAAGTACTTTTTTGACCAACAACGGATAAGCACTATCACCGTTTTCTAAGCTGCCTTGAAAAACATGAAAAGCAATTAAACCTGGTAAAACAACAATTATTGGTCCCAATATTTTTATGAAACTGGCCAATAAAAGTCCTTTTTGACCTTCTTTTAAATTTTTGGCACCAAGTGCCCTTTGGATAATTTGCTGATTGGTTCCCCAATAAAACAAATTCACCAACATCATTCCTGTAAAGATCGTGTAGAACGGAACCGGATCAGTTGGTCCTCCCATCGATTTGAATTTATCGGGATTTTCAGTGGTTAGAGTACTAAGTCCATCCAACAGATTGCCATCACCAATAAACAACAAACCAAAAATAGGAATCAGAAGTCCGCCTGTCAACAAACCAATAGCATTCAACGAATCGGATACCGCAACAGCTTTTAAACCTCCAAATATGGCATAAATAGAACCAATAATACCAATGCCCCAAACACATATCCAAATGGATTGTGTATGGGTTACACCCAATAATTCAGGAACATCAAACATACCGCTAATGGCAAGTGATCCCGAATACAAAATGACCGGAAGTAAAACCACGACATAGCCTGAAAGAAACAGAACAGAGGTCAATGTTTTGGTGGTCACATCAAAGCGCTCTGACAAAAACCCTGGAACGGTGGTTAGACCTCCTTTTAAATAACGTGGCAACAAAAATATAGCAGTTAGCACCATGGCCACGGCCGCCAAGGTTTCCCATACCATTACAGACAATCCACTTTGATAGGCCGAACCATTTAATCCAACCAATTGCTCGGTAGATAAATTGGTCAGCAATAAAGATCCTGCAACGACGCCTGCCGTTAAGCTACGTCCGCCCAAAAAATAACCGTCTGAAGTGGTTTCGTCTGTTTTTCTAGTTTTGAAATAGGAGATGATTGCAACAAGTGCCGTAAATCCGATAAAAGTTAAAAATTGCATAGCTAATTGTTTAGTTAGTTATTAGTTGATCTGAATGGTTTTGAAAAGTAACATCCCATTTTATGGCATAATTAGCATTTGGTTGTAAAATTTGGAGACCTATTTTATTATTAAAACTATCGGCAGCTCCTGTCATTGGCTCAATAGCAATAATATTTGGCGTGTTGGGCGTATAAAGTTGCAAGTAATTTTCCTGTGAACTGCTTGTTATCTTTAGACCATACTCAGGTGTTAAAAGGCAAATAGTATTGTTTTTAAGAGGATAACCATCATCCAATTTTACACCTTCAAGTGGATATGGCATTTTTACATCCAAAGCTTTTGTACCGCAAACAATTTGCTGTTTATCAGATACATACTTCGTATCACCATCAAAATTAATAGCACTTTGGTCCAAATTTTGGCTCACAAAATAAGGATGCCAACCTATGGTAAATGGAAATGGGTTTTTATCGGTATTGACAACGTGGACAGCTAAACTGAAATTTTCGTCAGATAATGTATAAGTCAATTGGATATCAAACTGAAAAGGAAATCCTTGAGATGTTTCGTTGTGTGTGTATTGCAAGGTTACCGATCCGTAATTTGCTGTCAATTTATGATCAACATATTTAAAAGTCTTGTCGTAAACCAATCCGTGAAGCGCATTATTTTTATCAATTTCATTACAATCCAAAACGTAGTCAACCCCATCAAATGTGTATTTGCCATCCCGAATTCTGTTCACAAATGGAAAAAGAATAGACGACGCATAATTTATGGCATACGTAGAAGAATCAAAATTGGCAAGCACTTTAATGCCGTCAAATTCCAATCTGCTAAGCCGACCACCTTGATTAAGACATAGCGTTGCTTTAGATTTGTTTTTTGGATTTTGTATTTCAATAAAATCCAATCCGTTTTCTATGTTGTGAGTAAGTTGATACAAATTTTATATAGAATTTCTAAGGATTAAACGGTTGGGATTTTCAACTTGGTCAAATTCTTTATTCAAGATCATTTGCGCCAATCGTTGTCCCATTAAATTAAAATCGGTTGAGATTGTTGTGATGCCACCTTCAACTATCTCTTTTAATAAACTATCATTATAGGAAATCAGCCCGATATCTTTAGCAAGTACAAAATGCTGTTCCTTAATACGTTTTATGATGCGTATTAAATTCTTATCGTCCAAGATCATATAAACTTCACCTTTGGACAACGCTCTATTCTCAAGGGAATCGATGACTTCGTTTTGCAGATCATGATCTGAACAAAATAGTTTAAAACCATCCAAAATACCTTGTGGCTGACGTGCCGCCGGATATAGTAAAACCAGTTTTTCATAGGATTGAATTTGAGTCAGAATACCTTGGAGACCTTGATAAATATCCTTTTTAAAATTCTGAAAAACAGAAGGATAATTTTTAAGTGCGTCGTTGGTTTGGTCCAAAATAAAAACTTTTCCTTCTGGCAATCTATTGATAATTTTCTCAGTGTTTTTAAGATTTGCCGGCATAATAACGTAAGCGCTATAATCTCCAGCGTTATCGTTAATCAATTTACTGAACACATCGGGATTAAAATGATGAAAGAAAATATCCACTTGAACATTATCGCCCAAACCAGATAAAAAAGAATTGTATAAATCCTCTTTAAATGAATTAAATTCATCAAACAACAAGAATATCTTTTGGTTAACCTCAACATCCTCGCTGTTTACATAATAGCCTTTACCAACGATCGATTTTATGACCCCTCTCGTTTTAAGCTCATTAAACGCGGTCAGAACGGTATCTCTTGAAAGTGAATTTTGATTTTTAATACTGTTGAGCGAAGGCAGTTTATCTCCCTTTTTTAACGTACCGGCCATTATTGCACCTTCAATGGAAGCCACAATTTGCTTGTATTTGGGAATACCCGATTTTTCCTTGACCGTTACAATTCTCATATAACAAATTTAAAATAATTTGCCATATAAACAAACTGGTAGGTACTGGTATAAGTTGTGTTTAAAAAATTCCTTTCATGCCATTTGGATTTTATGCTTTTAAGGTCAAAACATTTGGAGACTGCAATAAGAATTTTCTCAAAATTCCTTGAATTTCCGTAGTTTCCTTTTGCGGAATGAGAAACGTCTCCAAATCATCTGCATTTAAAATCTGTTCTGATTTTTCCACAAATCCATAACCCAAATAAAGTCCATTTTTTATCAGGATAAATGCCTCTTCTTCGGCATGACGCCCTTTTTCTTTTAAAACGATATTCTGATTGGAATTTGCCATATAATCAATAGCCAAATTGGCGCGCTCATTATAAAAATCGACCGATTCCTCTTGTCTGCAAACACCTTTACAACTGGTCAATTTATAATGCGAACAGGTCCAAACATTTTCTTGCAAATGACAATATTTTGGACACAATTCAAATTGCTCACAAACTTGCTCCAAATAAAGTCGACAATCACGGATACTATGGAATATTTGCAACGGATTTGGTGTTGCCTTCAACGTATTATACGCCAAATGTTGAATGCCTTGCCGATCTTCATAACTAAAAACAGCATACGATTTTGGCACGCGCTTAGCGGCTTGGTTGTAGATTGGGAAATGATGTTTGATGGCTGCATCTTCCATAAGTTGTGCTACAAGATCGCTTCCTGATAGTTCAAAATCAATGTGCGCTGTTTCTCTGCACAAATCGAGTTCTTTTTCTTTTTTATCATAAAAATGGCCTAAAACACGTTTTTTAAGATTGATAGCCTTGCCCACATAAATGATTTTTCCTTTTTTATTTTTGAAGTAATAAATACCTGGTCCATTGGGAATGGCATCAAAAACGGCACTTGGTAAATAGGAAGGCAAAGTGGCTTCTTTAGAACCCTTTTTTAAAAAGTCGTTAAAAACCGTTTCAGAGTTTTTATGTGCCAACAATTTTTCAAAAAGCGTAACGGTGGCTTCGGCATCGCCACGCGCACGATGCCTATCGACTAAATTAATAGCCAACGAGTCGCACAATTTTCCCAAACTATACGATCGGAATCCCGGAAATAGCACTCGTGATAAACGCACCGTACACAATTTACGGCGTCTAAAATCAACATCAATTTTTTTAAATTCCTTACGGATCACATTATAGTCAAAATTGACATTATGGGCCACAAAAATGCTATCTTCAGTAATAGCAAGAACCGCTTCTGCAATTTCCGAAAATGTAGGTGCATCGGCAACCATCGCATTATCAATACCAGTCAAAGCTGTGATATAATCAGGAATTAAAGCTTGCGGATTGACTAATGATGTAAACTCTTCAAGAACCTTTTCACCATCATGCTTAAAAATGGAAATTTCCGTAATCTCATTGCCACGCCCTGTAGTTTCGACATCAATAATGGTATAAGTGGTTTTAGATTTTCCCATTACGCCATTTTTTGGACAGCTTCCAACTCTACTCTCAATTCTTGGAACATTGCTATAATACTACTCATTTTTAATTCCTTCTCGTCATATTCCTGAGTGTTGATACAACAGGTAAATTCCCAAAGTTCCAACACGTTTTCTATAGGAACTTCATACGGCTGATAGGATTTGTTATCACTACTCAGCAATAAACTTTGCTTTTCTTCTATCAAATTATAGATGCGTTTGTACACCAAACCATCGTCTTTGGTCAATACAATATAGGTACGTCCATTTTTTACATCTTTAAGATCTTCAACAAATTTAGCAACTACAAAAGCACCATCTTTTACAGGCAACATCGAATCGCCCTTAATCGGAAAAGCACGATGGGTTCCGGTGGGAAGAAACGGCAATTTAATTTTCTGCAACTGCTCAATATATTCGGGGTCGTCATATCCTGACAAATAACCCGCCGATGCTTTTGCGGGAACAATTTCAATAAGCTCCTCATTAGCTTCATTAACCGTTATCGGAAACAGTATGCGCTTACTTCCAATATCAATAAAAGAAGTGTCTTTAGCTTTCCGCAAATCGTTTCTCACCAAAATATCAATCGGAATTTTAAAATAATTCGATAAATCAATCAATCGGTCAATGGGCGGTTCCGAACGGCCTTCTTCATAAGATCCGACGATGGACCGCGACCAGCCCAGCTCATCTGCAAAACGTTCTTGCGAGAGTTCTTTTAAGGAGCGTAAATGCTTTATGTTTACTTGAATGTGTTTCATATACTGTTGTGGGTTGTCGGTTGTCTGTAATCAGTTTGATCAAAATTTTACCATCGTTAATCTTCAATCCGTCATCCGTCATTTATCAATTGCTACAAATATAAGCAAGACAAACTACATATAATAGCTAATTTTGAGAAATTATAAACCAGTACCATAAAATGTATCTCAATTGTCACTCCTATTACAGTCTCCGCTATGGCACCATCAAGCCAGAGCAGCTGCTTGCTATTGCTTCTGAAAACGGCGTAAAAACCTTGGCGTTGACTGATATCAACAACACTTCGGCATGCTTGGATTTTGTGAAATTATCGTCTAAATATAAAATAAAACCGGTTTTAGGAATCGATTTTAGAAATGGTGTGAAACAACAGTTTATACTGCTTGCCAAAAACAATAATGGGTATAAAAACATCAACGATTATCTTTCCTTATTTCTACATGATTCCAAATTAAAAATTCCTGAAATTGCTCCACAACTAGATGATGTTTTTGCTATATATCCATATGTTCACAAAAAAACATACCTCCTAAAAGAACATGAGTTTCTGGGTATCAAACCACAAGATTTAAACCTTCTCAAATTTTCTAAATGGAATGCTTTTAGAAATAAATTGGTCATACTGCAAACTGTTTCTTTTCAGAACAAAAAGGATTATAACACCCACCGATTGCTACGTGCCATTGACAACAACACTTTGTTGAGCAAACTTTCAAAAAGTGAGCAGGGGCAAGAAACAGACAAAATGTTACCATACCAAGAGTTGGGTACTATTTACCATGAGTTTCCTGAAATCTTAAAAAACACAGCATACATTCTTGATAAATGCCATATTAATTTTGACTTTTCACATCAAAACCCAAACAATCAACGTTGCTACACCAATAACGAAGCCCTAGATTTTAAACTGCTTAAAAAACTGGCTTATGACGGTTTGGCATACCGTTACACAAATCCACAAAAACATGTTTTTGAGCGTATAGAAAAAGAATTGTCCATCATTGAGCAGAAAGGATTTGTATCCTATTTTCTTATCAATTGGAAAATCTTAAAATACGCCCGAAGCAAAAATTATTTCTACGTAGGCCGTGGCAGTGGTGCCAATAGTATTGTGGCGTATTTACTTCGGATTACAGATGTGGATCCTGTAGAACTCGACTTATATTTTGAACGTTTTATCAATATCTTCAGACAAAACCCGCCCGATTTTGATATCGATTTTTCATGGAAGGACCGAGAAGATATTACCAGATTTATTTTTACGAAATTTAAAAACACAGCACTGATTGCCGTTTATAACACCTTTAAATTTAAAGCGTCCATCCGTGAATTAGGAAAAGTATTTGGCTTGCCAAAATTAGAAATAGACCTACTCACAAAAGGCAAATACAATATTCAGCACTTGGATCAACTATCGCAGTTGGTCGTCAAATACAGTACTTATATTGAAGGGTTTCCCAATTATCTGGGCATTCATGCCGGGGGAATTATCATTTCCGAAAAACCAATCCATTATTACAGTGCCACCTTTATGCCTCCAAAAGGTTATGCCACCACGCAGTTTGATATGGTTGTAGCTGAAAATATCGGGTTGTACAAATTTGATATTTTAAGTCAACGTGGGCTCGGAAAAATCAAGGAAACCACGGAAATTGTTGCTTATAATCATCCCGATAAACCACCTATTGATATTCACGACATTAAACGATTCAAACAAGATGCACGCATCAAATACTTGCTCAAAAACGCCAGAACCATTGGCTGTTTTTATATAGAATCGCCTGCCATGCGCATGCTGATGCAAAAGCTACAAGTTGATGATTATTTAGGATTGGTGGCAGCAAGTTCCGTCATCCGTCCCGGCGTAGCCAAAAGCGGTATGATGCGCCAATACATTTTACGGTATCGCAATCCACAACGCCGCAACGACGCTCCTAAAGTACTGCTCGATCTTATGCCAGAAACCTTTGGCGTCATGGTGTATCAGGAAGACGTCATCAAAGTGGCACATTATTTTGGCGGACTTACGCTTGGCGAAGCCGATATGTTGCGTCGTGGCATGTCAGGAAAATTCCGTTCGCGCGATGAGTTTATGAAAGTGAAACAGCAATTTTTTGACAATTGTAAAAAATCAGGAAAACCTGACGATTTGGTCATCGATATTTGGAAGCAGATTGAAAGTTTTGCAGGCTATGCATTTGCAAAAGGCCACTCGGCATCGTATGCCGTGGAAAGTTACCAGAGCTTATTCCTGAAAGCTTATTTTCCATTGGAATACATGGTGGCAACCCTCAATAATTTTGGTGGATTTTACAGTACAGAACTCTACGTTCACGAAGCTAGAATGAATGGTGGCATAATTGAAGCACCTTGCATTAACACAAGTTTTACACAAACCATTATTCGTGAAAAAACAATCTATCTCGGATTTATGTTTCTGCAATCTTTAGAATCAAAAACCATCAAGCAAATTATAGAAGAACGCAATGCGCACGGGCTCTTTTTGAACTTGGATGACTTTATTGAACGCGTCCCGATTTCCATAAAACAAATTTCAATTTTAATAAAAATCAATGCATTCCGATTTACAGGAAACAACAAGCGCGAATTGCTGTGGGAAGCATATTTAAAAATAACCAAACACACCGCTCAAGAACAAACCATAACGCTTTTTAAAACAGAACGTATCCACTTTAAAATTCCAAAACTGCCAAGTAGTGTTTTAGAAAATGCCTTTGACGACATCGAATTATTAGGATTTCCGCTTTGTAGTCCATTTGATTTATTAAAAAATCAGTCCTCAAATTTACTACGGGCCAAAGATCTAAAACTATTGGAAGGAAAAACCGTCACAATTGAAGGCTATCTCATTACTGTTAAAAACACCCGAACCAGCGGTGGTAAAATCATGCATTTTGGAAACTTTTTGGATCGTAATGGCGATTTTGTAGATACTGTACACTTTCCACCTGTAGCTGACAAATTCCCATTTGAAGGAAAAGGAATTTACAGCATTACAGGAAAAGTAACCATCGAATTTGATTGCGTAGCCATTGAAGTAAAATGCATGGAACGGCTCGCAATAATTGAAGATTTGAGATATAGTGCAAGCGCATTACCTAAGTTTTATTCACAAAAAGAAAAAACATTGAGAACAGAACAACATGTATAAAAACTCAAAAAAATAGACTTCCAAAAAACAAACTTCCTAATCAACCACCCCATTTTATCTATTACATTTTAAATCATGATCCACCAACGCGCCATAGTCCACATGGATTTAGATACTTTTTTTGTATCCTGCGAACGCCTGCTTGACAGTCGCCTGATCGGGAAACCCATACTTATTGGCGGCACCAGCGACAGAGGTGTTGTAGCCTCCTGCAGTTATGAAGCCCGAACATTCGGGGTACATTCTGCCATGCCCATGCGTATGGCAAAACAATTGTGTCCCGAAGCCATTGTGCTTCGTGGCGATGCCGGTACTTACACTAAATTCTCACAAAATGTTACCGATGTTATTAAGGACAGCGTGCCGATGTATGAAAAATCATCCATTGACGAATTTTATATTGATCTGACCGGGATGGATAAATTTTTTGGATGTCACAAATTGGCTTCAGAATTGCGCCAACGTATCATTCGTGAAACTGGCTTGCCAATTTCCTTTGGATTATCACTCAACAAAACCGTTTCAAAAATTGCCACCGGCGAAGCAAAACCCAACAATGAAATCAGAGTTCCTTCGGGTACCGAAAAACAATTTCTGGCACCTCTATCGGTTAAAAAAATACCTATGGTTGGCGATGTGACCTATAAATCCTTATGCGACCTGGGCATCAAGCAAATTAAAACCGTTCAAGAAATGCCCATGGAGCTCATGTACAAAGTTCTTGGAAAAAACGGGTTGAGCATTTGGAACAAAGCCAATGGCATTGACAATTCTCCAGTGATTCAATATCAAGAACGCAAATCTATTTCTACCGAACGTACTTTTAATAAAGACACCACCGATGTTGCAAAGCTAAAAGGCATTATCATTGCTATGGCCGAAAACTTGGCATACCAACTACGTCGCGGTAACAAACTAACAGCATGCGTTACTTTTAAAATCCGGTATTCCGATTTTCAGACCTACACCCAGCAACAACGCATTCCGTATAGCGCTATGGATCACAACCTGATACCAGTGGTATTGGATTTATTTAAAAAACTTTACAACCGACGTCTTTTGGTACGTTTGATTGGCGTAAAATTCAGTCATTTGGTAGAAGGTGGCCATCAGGTCAATTTGTTTGAGAACGACACCAAATACCTCAACCTAAGCACAGCGATAGACAAAATGCGCGAGCGTTATGGCGACAGAGCGGTTATCAGTGCCGCAGGCATGGAAGCTAAAAGCATTGGTAGATGGAACCCATTTACTGGCGAACCACCACCATTATTACCTCATCGAAAAGCGTAGGTGTTTTTGTTATTGCACAAATTTTAAAATACGTTAATCAAAATGAAGGCTCATTAAACCTAAGCACATCTATGACATCAGTAAAATCAATGCCCAAAAAACACGCCGTGTATCTCAGCGAAACAACTCCCGCCGATAATCGCAGATAAAAAATCAGTGACAATCTGCTCAATCTGTGTTTTCTGTGTTCAAAAAATTATGATAAACTCATGAGATTCCTGCCTCCGCCGGAATATTAATCAAAACCAAAACCCCAGATTGAAAAACCAAATTCTTTTTCTGGTTTCAGGAGAGTAAGTGTATTTAAATTGTAGAGGTCCTAAAAAAGTTTCAATGCCATAACCTAAGGCATATCCAGAGTAATCGGGTGTAGAAAACCAATTGCCCGTTTCGAACAAACCATAACCTATATTGGCATAATTAGCTGAAGCGGTGATGTAGTGTTTTTTAAAAAGTTCATAATCCAAACTCAAAGTACCTTTTACAAAACTATCACCGGTGAGCGATACATGATCGTATCCATAAAAAGAAATAAAATTATTAATAAAATTATTGCCATAACCTCCAAGTGCAAAATCGAGGGTTTGCGTATTGGTATCACCAATCTTGAATCCGCCTTGGGTAAAAATATTGGCCGAAAATTTATCACTAAGTTTAAACGCATAACCTATATCGGCTTTAGCTATCGAAAACTGATTAAACTCCTTGTTAAATTTAGACGCATGAAGGTAGAGATGAAAATCACCATTAAAA
>NZ_DATJCY010000190.1:0-3034 GCF_035577925.1 Gelidibacter sp.
GCACATACTTGTTCAACAATAGCATCTTCCAAACCTAAAACGGCTGCCATCGTGCTTGGTGTTAATTCACATGCTTTTTGCATTGCCAAAGCGCGTTGTGATACCAATTTTAAGCCATCTTCAAACGATAAAGTACCATTGGCTACCAAAGCTGAAAATTCGCCTAAAGAATGTCCTGCCACCATATCGGGTTTGAACTGATCGCCTAAGGTTTTTGCTAAAATCACCGAATGTAAAAAAACTGCGGGTTGCGTTACTTTGGTTTCTTTAAGAGCTTCTGCAGAGCCTTGGAACATTATATCTGTGATTGAAAATCCTAAGATAGAATTAGCTTGTTCAAAAAGCTGCTGTGCTAGGGCTGATTTTTCATAAAGGTCTAATCCCATGCCTGTAAATTGGGCACCTTGACCTGGGAATATATATGCGTTCATTGTTTTATTATTTTATAGAAGTGCAAAAATAAGAATTATTTTTTTAGACGTGATCATACATTATGATCAACGGCAAATTGTAATTTGTCTTTAGTTGTAAGTATGGAAATTTTTAGTCTTATCAGTGGTTTTAATAATTCTGGAAAGATTATCTGCAATTACCATATTATCAGGAAAACTTTTGGTCACGACAGAAATAACTATAAACCTTCTTCTGTAGCAGCATTAAAAGTGTTCTTTCTCTTAGAAAACGCAATTAAAGTTGAACGTGTTTTACGATGTGAAATCGGAAAAGTAGAATGATTTCATTAGACTATTCATAATTGAAACAATTCTTTGACTAACTTTTATTGCCTTTGGTAAGTGATGAATGAAAAGGAATAATCGTGTTTGTCATCTTTTGGATGTGGAATGTTTTCAGTTTCTTTCCAAACCAAATGATCTATTTTAGGAAAAAAAGCGTCGCCGTCAAAACGTTCGTGAACTCGTGTTAATTCTATTTTATCAGCATAAGGCATGGCTTCTTTATAAATTTCACCACCGCCAATCACAAATGGTTGCGTGTCATTTTTTACAGTTTTCAACGCCTCTTCTATGCTATTAACTACAATTACACCCAATGGTGCATTATAATTTTTTTGACGGGTGATAACAATATGTGTTCGGTTAGGAAGTGGTTTACCAAAACTTTCAAAGGTTTTTCTGCCCATGATTATAGAATGGCCAGAAGTTAGGTTTTTAAAGCGTTTAAGATCGTCGCTCAGATGCCAGATGAGTTGATTGTTTTTGCCAATCACATCATTTTCTGCAGCGGCCACAATAAGTGTTAAGTTGTTGTGGATTTTAGTTTTTTTTTCGATTAATGGAATGGTTTCCACCGGATGAGTTTTTTCAACCTCTTGCTGGAGTTTTAAAATCCGTGCTTTTTGTTTGGCCACCAATTTTTGAAGTTGTGCGTCTTCCCATGCTTTTCCCATAAATTTATTGGTGATAAATACATTGAAAAGATGAAGTACAAAAAGGAAAAACCATGCTAAAATGGCAAATACAAACCAATCGAGTCCGGCAATTTTATTTAACTGGCCCACGCCAATAACCGTATTTAAGATAATGATAAAAACAGCACCGATCAAGAAAATTACAAAATGGTAGTATAAACGTTTTTTTTGTTTGATTCTGCGTTGGGCATTTTCAATAAGTTCTAATTGCTCTTTGTCTATTTTCTCTATCGAATTCTTTTTTCCAAACATAGCATTGAAATTTCAGGTAAAGTTAAGTTTTTTTGCTGAAATCAGAAGTGTTAATATAGTGTTGTTGAAAATAATGGTTTAAGAACCTTAATTTGAATTTAAAAGTGTGATAATCAGCTTTTATATGGGTTGTGAATTCACATAATATAGTAAGGAGAAGGAGTTTCTGTAAACGAATAGCATGCCGATTTTGTAAATGAATTTAGAAGTGAAAAAAACAGTTTTAAATGTTCAATCTATTTTTTATGATTTATAAAAAAAAGCGTCATCTGTAAGGAAAACGCTTTTTGTATAATGTTGAATAATTGGGTTTAAATAGCAACAATCCCTTTAATATGTGGATGTGGATCGTAACCTTCCAAAGTAAAATCCTCAAATTTAAAGCCGAAGATATCTTTCACATCAGGATTTATGATCATTTTTGGAAGTGGTCTTACTTCTCTTGATAATTGCAATTCCAATTGTTCGATATGATTGTTGTAAATATGCGCATCGCCGAAGGTGTGGATAAAATCACCAGCTTCATAGCCGCAAACTTGCGCCATCATCATCGTAAACAAGGCATATGAAGCAATATTAAAAGGTACGCCCAAAAAGATATCGGCACTGCGCTGGTATAATTGGCAGGATAATTTCCCATCAGCCACATAAAATTGAAAAAAAGCATGGCATGGTGGAAGTGCCGCCTTGCCATTGGCAACATTTTCTGAAAACGATTTTGAAGTATCTGGCAATACCGAAGGATTCCAAGCAGAAACCAACATGCGTCTGCTATTGGGATTCTTTTTAAGGGTTTCTACAACATCTTTTATCTGATCAATCTCATCATCGTTCCAATTGCGCCATTGATGGCCATATACCGGGCCTAAATCGCCCTGTTCATCCGCCCATTCATTCCAAATCCGAACACCGTTTTCGTTAAGGTATTTGATATTGGTATCCCCTTTTAAAAACCAAAGCAATTCATAAATAATGGATTTTAAATGTAGTTTTTTGGTCGTAACCATCGGAAAACCTTCACTAAGATCAAAACGCATTTGATATCCAAAAACACTTTTAGTGCCTGTTCCTGTGCGGTCTCCTTTTTGGCAACCGTTTTCTAATACATGTTTTACGAGGTCGTGATATTGTTTCATGTTTACGTACATTCCTGCGAAGGCAGGAATCATATTTTTTATATTACAATTTACTTGAAAGCCAAAATTAAAGAAAAGCTTTATATTAGATAAATTGAAGGCTGAAACATATCAAAAGTTATCAACGTATCATTATGAGATTCCTGCTTTCGCAGGAATTAGTAGTTATCCAATAATCATCCCAGCCATAGTTGCAGATAATAAAGATGCTATTGTT
>NZ_DATJCY010000191.1:0-15819 GCF_035577925.1 Gelidibacter sp.
AAAACAAAACCCCTTACTTTTTTTAAAATAAGGGGTTTTACATTAATTGATTTTGTCACCATTTTTATCAAAAAAATGGTATTCAAGATACGTGTAAGCATCTCTGGGCAATATTTTCACCCATTTTTTATGTTCTAAAAACCATTTTGACCTAATGGATGGGAAGCCTTTGGTCAAAAAGGCCGCTATAAAAGGATGTGTGTTTAAGGTCACCTTTTTGTAGTCTTTTTTGAAAATCCGTTCCATGTCTTGGGTGATACGTTGAATAACCTTAATTGGCGCTTCAATTTCCTCCCCACTGACATTTGGGTTTTCTTCTTTTGTTTCAATATTCCTTTCTGGGCGCACACGTTGTCTGGTTATTTGAATCAGACCAAATTTGCTAGGAGGTAATATTTTATGCTTCGCTTTATCATCTTTCATTTCCTCACGAAGATGATTGTACAATTTTTTTCGATTCTCTGCATTACCCATGTCAATAAAATCTACCACAATAATACCTCCCATATCGCGTAAGCGCAACTGTCGGGCAATTTCTGTAGCCGAAATCATATTGACTTCTAAGGCAGTATCCTCTTGATTTTTTTCTTTGTTGGATCGATTCCCACTGTTTACATCAATAACATGGAGGGCTTCGGTGTGTTCTATCACAATATACGCGCCCTTTGCCATGGATACCGTACGTCCGAACGAGGTTTTTATTTGTCGCTCAATACCATATTTTTCAAAAATGGGAACCCCATTTTGATGATGTTTCACAATCGATTCCTTTTTTGGTGCTATAAGATGCACGTAATCTTTGATTTGCATATAAAGTTCTTCATCATCCACCACAATACTTGAGAACGAATCGTTAAAAATATCCCTTAATATAGAGGATGCTTTGTTCATTTCTCCAAGTACTTTACTTGGATGTGGCGCTTTATTGAGTTTTTTGCACATTGCGGTCCAACGGCTCAATAAATTCTGCAAATCGGTATCTAGCTCAACCACTTTTTTGCCTTCGGCAACTGTTCGGACAATAACGCCAAAACCTTTGGGAGTAATGCTTTTGACCAATCGTTTTAAACGATCTTTCTCTTCTTTGGATTCTATTTTTTGAGAAATAGAAATACGATCAGAAAAGGGCACCAAAACAATATACCTTCCGGCTATCGACAACTCACTACTAATGCGAGGTCCTTTTGTTGATATAGGCTCTTTTACAATTTGGACCAAAACGGATTGATTGGGTTTTAAAGCATCGGCAATGCTTCCATCCTTTTCAATATCCTTTTCAAACTGAAAGTTTTTGAGCAGAAAATCTGTGTGTTTTCCTGTGCTTACACGCTTTACGAATTTTAAAAGTGAAGGCAATTTTGGCCCTAAATCATGATAATGCAAAAATGCATCTTTCTCATAGCCAACATTAACAAATGCGGCATTTAGTCCAGGAACAGCTTTACGGATTTTGGCAATAAACACATCACCAACCGCAAATTTGTTATCTTCTTCATCTCTATGCAATTCAATAAGTTTTCCATCTTTTAATAAGGCAAAATCAACAAAATCTGAACTCGAACGAATAATTAATTCTTTATCCATGTTGTTAATTTAAATCCGTTGTGATAAACATCAAAACAGATGGATTATACAAATTTTTTGACACAGGATTCCCGATAAATCATCGGGTAATTCCAATAAACTTAAGCTGGCCATAACAAATGGCTGTACTTAAATTAAATATCAAAGAACGTTACTGTAAAACTGAAAAAGTAGTTAAAAAACTACTTTTTCTTTTTGTGACGGTTAGCGCGTCTACGTTTTTTACGCTTATGCGTCGCTACCTTATGTCTCTTTCTTTTTTTACCACTTGGCATAAATCAAGTCTTTTTAAATTAATATTTCTTTTAATACTTTACTCTATTTCAATACTGGCTCAACCTGTACATTAGACTTAACGCTCTCTACAAATACTTTTGCAGGCTTAAATGCAGGGATATTGTGCGCTGGAATTTTGATAGTTGTATTTTTAGAAATATTTCTACCGGTTTTCTCAGCTCTTGTTTTGATAATAAAGCTTCCAAAACCTCTTAAATACACGTTATCTCCACTTTCTAAAGATGATTTAACTTCTTCCATAAACGTTTCAACCGTTGCTTGGACATCTCCTTTTTCCATTCCTAATCTCTCAGAAATCTTTGCTACTAGATCAGCTTTTGTCATTGTTATTAATTTTAGGGTTTATCTATTAATTATAAGGGATGCAAATATAGACATTTTAATTTCAATATTTCAAGCCTAATTAATTAAAATTTAAGACTGTAAAGGTTTATTTTTGTCGAGAATTACAAAAAAAGAATGAATTTTAACAAGATATTAACTATTTGGTATTCAGAACATAAGCGAGACATGCCCTGGAGAAAGACCAAAAACCCTTATTATATATGGTTGTCTGAAATAATTTTGCAACAAACGCAAATTGCACAAGGCCGTCCTTATTATGATGCATTTGTCAGCAAATACCCAACTGTTTTTGACCTAGCTAAAGCAGAAGAAATTGATGTTTTAAAACTTTGGCAAGGATTAGGCTATTACTCTCGTGCCCGAAACTTGCATGCCACGTCAAAACATATTGCCAACGAACTTGATGGTATTTTTCCAAATACCTATAAAGAACTGATGAAATTAAAAGGTGTGGGCGATTATACAGCAAGCGCCATCGCTTCCATTTCCTTCAATGAACCTACGGCCGTTGTGGATGGTAATGTATATAGAGTGCTGTCGCGATATTTTGGCGTGGATACACCTATAAATTCAACCAAAGGCATTAAGGAGTTTAAAGCATTGGCCACTTCCTTAATGGATCATCAAAATCCATCAGACTATAACCAAGCAATTATGGAATTTGGCGCCCTTCAATGCAAACCAAAAAACCCCAATTGTTCCATCTGTCCATTAAATAAAAGCTGCGTTGCACTACAAAAAAACAAAATTAATGACTGGCCCATCAAACTGAACAAAACCAAAGTAAGTACAAAGTATTTTAATTTTCTGGTTTTATTATCAACCGATAAAAAAACAATTTTTGAAAAAAGAACAGACAAGGGCATCTGGCAAAACCTATATCAATTTCCACTTTTAGAAACGGATCAAAAATTAAAAAGCATTAACTTTAAAAAACATCCTTTTATACAAGATTTTTTGGAGAATCGGCCTTTTGAGTTTAGTCTATATAATAATAAAGACATTGTGCATAAATTGTCTCACCAACATTTGCACACCAAATTTTGGATCATTGAAATTGATAATCTTCCACAAAAAGGAATTCCGATAAAAGATTTAAACCATTATCCGACCTCGATATTAATAAGCAATTTTATCGATGAATTCTTTAAAATTTGATTTATAAAATCCATTTCACAGATAGAAATTTAAGTCTAAGAGCCTGTTTAAAAATTATAGATTGAATTTTTATAGTCCTTTTCAGATAGATTTTAGTTTTTGACAATGCAGTTTTAATGAGCTAAATCAAGTCATCAAAGGCCAAAAGATGCTAAAAAGAGCATATAAAAACATCTAAGAAATATAAATACTTACAAAATAAATATTTTTGTAAAATTTAAACGGGCTCGTAACAAGATATTTATTTTGAAACGACAAGCCATAAGTTTGTTAAAAATATAAATACACAATATCAACAAAAACAAAAAAACGCCCGATCCAAACAACCAATTACGCAATCATCTACAAATACTTAACGTTTACTTAAAAACTTTCCCGACTTATTTAATTATTACTAAATTCGCCACTCTAATTCAACAATAATTCTATGAACCATTTCAACTTCAAAAAATGGAATACCATTTTAGGTTGGTTTGCCTTTGCTATTGCATTCACCGTTTACGCTTTAACCATTGAACCAACTGTTAGTTTTTGGGATGCGGGAGAATATATATTAACATCGGCAAAACTTCAGGTAGGACACCCTCCGGGAGCACCATTATTTCAAATGCTCGGTGCCTTCTTTTCCATGTTTGCACTGGAACCTTCCCAAATTGGCGCCATGTTGAATATGATGAGTGGTGCAGCAAGTGCGTTCACCATTCTGTTTATGTTTTGGACCATCACTTTGCTACTCAAAAAACTGGTTAAAACCGATGAAGAACTTACCGACACCAAAAAAATAGCCATTCTTGGCAGCGGACTTGTAGGAAGTTTAGCGTTCACGTTTACAGATTCATTTTGGTTCAATGCTGTTGAAACCGAAGTTTATGCCATGGCAACCTTAATCATGGCTGTCATGTTTTGGCTAGCCTTACGTTGGGAGCAGGATATGGATACGCCAAGAGGTAACCGTTGGCTGGTTTTAATTGCTTTTGTGATCGGACTGTCATTTGGCGTTCACTTTATGGGATTATTGACCATTCCTGCCATAGGATTGATCTATTTTTTCAAGAATTATAAAAACATCACAGTTACTAATTTTATAGTAGCTAACGTCATCTCCGCAGCGATCTTACTATTTATTTTCAAACTACTACTTCCAAACGCGCTGAAGATTTTTAGTGCGTCGGAAATATTCTTTGTCAACAGTCTTGGCATGCCCTTCAACTCCGGAACGATTATCGCCTTCATCATTGTAGTTGCTGCATTCTATTTTGGATTAAAATACACGCGCGACCATCAAAAACACATTGCCAACACTTTGGTGCTCTGCTTGATGTTTATTTTTATCGGTTTTTCATGTTGGCTCATGTTGCCTATTAGAGCAAATGCCAATGTTGTGGTCAACGAAAATAATCCTTCAGATGCACGCGAACTTTTGGCCTATTACAACCTTGAACAATATCCCGAAACACACTTGTTTTACGGCCCATTATTTACCGAACAATACACTGGACTGGACAAAAACGAACCTTATGTAGATGACAAGCCCAACTATGAAAAGGATAAAGTGGCTGGTAAATACGTTATTGTCAACGATTATAAAAACGCAAAACAAAATTTCAATTCCGAGCAAGCGGCCATTTTACCAAGAATGTGGAGCAGTGAAAATGCCGAGAATTATATGATGTTCACTGGTTTTCTAGACTTTAAAATCAAACCGGAATATCAATCGGAAAGCCAAATCCAGGATATAGTCAACAATTTCAGGTCGAGCGTCAGACAAGGCCAAGTGGATTATAGCGGCTATCATAGATTTCTTAAACAATTTGGACAATATCTGGATATCGAAAAACCATCACTGGTCCAAAATTTCGGATATATGATCGAATATCAATTTGGATATATGTACTGGCGCTATTTTATGTGGAACTTTGTAGGCCGCCAAAACGATATCCAAGGAAAATATGATGACTTAAACGGCAACTGGATCAGTGGCATCAATTTTATTGATTCGTGGCACCTCAACATGTCACAGGACAATTTACCAAGCGATGTCCTTAACAATAAAGCACGAAACACCTATTACTTCCTACCACTTATTCTAGGCTTGATTGGCTTCTTGTTTTTACTGGGAAGAGACAAAAAACTATTCTGGGTGTTGTTGGTGTTTTTCTTAATGACCGGACTTGCCATTCAATTTTACACCAACATTCGGCCTTTTGAACCACGAGAGCGCGACTATTCGGTAGTTGGATCGTTTTATGTATTTGCCATCTGGATCGGATTTGGCGTATATGCCATTTTTGATGCACTCCGAAAATATACCGCTTCAAAATATTTACCACATGCTATTACCTTGGTGTGCTTGATTTTGGTTCCAGGGATATTGGCTGCCAACAATTGGGACGACCACGATCGTTCGGGCAAAAAAACGGCACATGCCATGGCCATTAAATATTTAGAATCGTGCCAACCTAATGCCATCTTATTTACTATTGGCGATAATGACACATTCCCTTTATGGTATGCACAAGAGATTGAAGGTATCCGACGTGATGTACGCGTGGTCAACACCAGCCTCTTCCAAACGGATTGGTATATTGACCAAATGAAACGCAAAGCTTATACCAGTGATCCTATCCCATCGCAATTAACACATGCCCAATACCGTTATGGCACCCGTGATTATATTGTTGAAAAGGAAATTACCCAAGATACTTTGGACATCAAGGATTTTATGGATTTTGTGAGCAGTGACAATCCGCGTACAAAACTAAAATATGCCTTACAGCAAGAAGGTAGAGATATTAGCGGATACCCGTCAAACATGCTAAACTCCAATTATTATCCAACACGATTTGTCAGAATTCCGGTTGATAAAGCTTCAGTTTTAAAACATGGAATCGTAAAAGAAAAAGATGCTGATAAAATTGTGGACGATATTGTCATCGAAATCAAAGGCAATGCTTTATACAAACAACGACTAATGATGTTGGACATTGTAGCCAATAACAATTGGGAACGTCCTATCTATTTTACCGGTGGAAGTTTTGGGGACGATGATTATATCTGGATGAAAGATTACCTGCAACTGGATGGCTTGGTCTATAAACTCGTTCCGATCAGAACACCTGTTGATAGAGCAAATCCGTTTGATATGGGCCGTGTGGACACCGATTTAATGTACGACAAAGTTATGTCATGGGATTGGGGCAACAGCGGAAATCCACATATTTATCATGATGTAGAAACTCGTAAAAACGGCATCACTTACCGCGGTAACTTAGCACGTTTAATGGAACAATTGATCAATGAGGACCAATTGGAAAAAGCAGAGAACATAGCCGATTTGGCCATGGAGAAAATGCCAGTTGATGATTTTGGCTATTACACCTTGTTAGAACCCTATATTAGCGGTTATTATGAACTTAGTAAAATTGAAAAAGCCAGAAAACTCTATAAGGATGTTACCAAAAAATATCAAGAAAGTCTCACGTATTATAGCGGACTTCCTTTAGAAACACAAACCCGTTATCTGGATGAAATTGTAACTGATATTGAGCGTTACAGAAGTTTAGTTGATATTACTGTAGTCTATAATGACAAGGATTTTGCCATGGAAGAAACCGAATTATTTAATAACTATCTGCAATTGTTCAAGCATTTTATGAGTGATGGATCCCGTCAGGAAGCACCACGTGAAGAACGTGATTTAGTAACCGATACGATAGATAGTTTATTGCAATTTGATTGATTTTCCGTGAATTTCATTCCTGTTAAAACACCCAAACTGATTAAAGGCATATTTCCAAATTACACTTGGGATATGCCTAATGATCAGAAGGTAATTTACCTAACTTTTGATGATGGTCCAACACCAGAAATAACCAATTGGACTTTAGAGCTTTTAAAATCATACAACGCAAAAGCGACTTTTTTTTGTATTGGTAACAATATTGAAAGTCATCCTGAGATATTTCAAGATACTTTAAAAGATGGTCATGCCATAGGCAACCACACATTTTCACATCTAAAAGGTTGGACGACTAACACTGAAGTTTATGTCAATGAAGTTCTAAAAACACAAGAAACCATAGGTTTTCAACAATCAACAAACGACAATCAGCAATCAGCAATCAACAAAAAACTGTTCCGTCCGCCTTACGGAAAAATCAAATCAAGTCAAGGAAAGCAGTTGCTCAATTTGGGTTACAAAATTATCATGTGGGATGTCTTGGCTTTTGATTGGAAAGATTCAATAACTAAAGAACAATCTGCTAAAAACGTCATTTCAAAAACCGAATCTGGAAGTATCGTGGTTTTTCATGATAGCTTAAAGGCTGCTCCGCGCATGCAGTATGCATTGGCCAAAACCTTAGAACATTTCAGTAATGAAGGTTTTGTGTTTAAAAGTATTCCAATGTAGAAAACTTGTTGACTGAAAAGAAGAGATTCCTGACTTCTCAGGCGTTTTTCTAGATATATTCCTGAAGAATTTCAATAAGCGTATCGGCATCTTGCGGACCACTGTGGCGCCATTTCATTTCGCCGTTTTTATAGATAATAAATGTAGGCAAGCCCTTAACACGTAATGCCTCGGCCAATTCCTTGTTTTTATCGACATCTATTTTTATCACTTTTGCCTTGTTTCCAAGAGCAGCGGCTACATCTCTTAACACCGGATGCATTGCAGTAGATTCTTCATTCCATTCCGTAAAAAAATCCAACAGAACAGGCATATTGACATCTATGATTTCTCCAAATTTTGACATACATTGTAATGTTTAAATCAAATGTGTTATTAGAACCTGTTGTATTTTTAAACAGACTCTTACAAACCTAGTTATTTTTTTTTTATTATCCTAAAACATCCACAAATAGCTTATTCGCACTTAATAAGCCCGTTATACCATTGGTTTTTCAGATCCTTTTTTAAGTTCGATAACCGTTATTTCCGGCCAAATACCAATCCGACCGGGATAACCTAAATAGCCAAAACCTCTATTTACATTAATGTATTGCTCCTTTTCCTTATAAATACCTGCCCAATGTTTGTAGCGGTATTTTATCGGACTCCATTTTATCCATCCTGGAATTTCAATGCCAAATTGCATCCCATGCGTATGTCCACTTAAAGTAAGATGATAATGATAATTATCGTTACAAACCACTTCATCCCAATGGCTTGGATCGTGGCTCATCAAAATTTTAAAATCATCCGGACGAACGCCTTCAGCTGCTTTCTTCAGGTCACCAGCTTTTTTAAAGCCACCTTTGCCCCAGTTTTCGACACCTAAAAGTGCCAATCGCTGGCCATTTCGTTCTATAAATCGGTTTTCGTTAAGCAACAGATCATAACCCATTTCTTTTTGAAGTTGTTTCAAATCTTCAAGATTCTGCTCTTTTTCGGCCGAAGAATTCCAATCAATATAATCGCCATAATCATGATTTCCAAGTACAGAAAACACGCCATCCTGAGCCTTTAATTCGCCCAACAAATCTTTCCATGGCAGCAATTCGGTACTTTTATTGTTCACCAAATCACCGGTAAACAAAATGACATCCGATTTTTGGGCCTTAACCATACTAATGGCACGCTCAACTTCAGGCCGATTGTCAAAACTTCCCGTATGGATATCACTAATATGTGTGATTCGGTAACCATCAAAAGCTTCCGGCAAATCGTCAAAATGCAAGGTGTGCTTTATCACTCTAAAATTGTACTTTCCTTTATACATGCCATAAAGCATAGAGGTAAAAGGAATAGCTGCAGCACCAATAGCAATCGCACTGATAAATTTTCGTCGCGATGGGATGTAAAAAGTTTCATTGGATGTAAAAAGCTTGGTATAAATGCCAAAAATAAAACGGAAAATATCCTCGCCAAATAAAAAAAGGATGACGATGGAATTTGACGCCATAAAAGTCAAAATAAGACCAAAAGCATAACTTTTTGACGGTGAAAGGACACGACCTTTATCACCAAAGCCAAATTGAAGGATCAAATTCCCGACCACCAATACTGCAATGGCGATAAATATATAATGGATCCAGATACTTTTAGTAACTGTCCTTACCGCCTGATATCCATACAACGTCACCACCACAAAAAAAATCAAGAACAGGAACCATCGCATCATAACAGAGTTTTTTTCAAAGATAAATGATTTAGACACTTATTAAAAAGTTGCCATAAAATTTAACCGTCCCTTAAGATTTAGTATATTTCGCCTACGATATTAATCCCATCAGTGATGAAGTCATTTCTTTCAATAATTGCGGCACTTTTTCTATTCGTAGGGTGCTCTGACCATCCCAAAACAACACCAGCAATAAAAGACAAAGCATTAATATCCTTGGTAAATCCTTTTATTGGAACAGGCGGTCACGGACACACCTACCCGGGTGCCACTATGCCTTTTGGAATGATGCAATTAAGTCCTGACACACGCCTTGAAGGCTGGGATGGGGCTTCGGGCTATCACTATTCGGATTCATATATTTATGGTTTTACGCACACACATCTAAGCGGAACTGGCGTAAGCGATTATTGCGATATTTTGCTCATGCCCACTAACGAAGTGGTTTTCAAAAACGGAAGTGATGGTAAAAAAGGCTATCGCTCAAAATTTTCGCACGACAATGAACGCGCTGAACCTGGTTATTATCAAGTTTATTTACAAGATACGGATATAAATGTTGAACTGACCGTTTCAGAACGCAGCGGCATCCATAAATACCAGTTTCCAACAGCAAAAAACCAGATTATCGTTTTGGATCTAGAGCATCGCGATGAACTTCTCACATCAAAAATAAAACAGACTTCGAGGACGGAAATTACAGGTTATCGCCATTCGAAGTCATGGGCAGCCAATCAAAAATTATTTTATTATATCAAATTTTCACATCCTTTATCGGTCGATTTAATTGCATCAAAACAAAAATTGACCAATAAGAAAGCGGTTTTTCAATTTGACAATCCTAAAAACGAACCTATTTATGTCAAAATTGGCATCAGTGCTGTTGATGAAGAAGGTGCCAAAAGGAATATGGAAACTGAAATTGGCACTAAAACTTTCGACGAGGTAAAAGAAATTGCACAATCTACTTGGGAAAAACAGCTGGAAAAAATTGTGATCGAAGATAATAATCCCGATCATAAAACCATTTTTTACACGGCACTTTACCATACTATGATTGCGCCCAACCTTTATCAAGATGTAGACGGGCGCTATAGAGGCATGGATATGAAAATTCATAAAACCGATGCTTTTAAATATTATACGGTATTTTCACTTTGGGACACCTATCGTGCAGCGCATCCTTTATATACGTTAATTGAACGCAAGCGTACCAGCAGTTTTATCAACACTTTACTTGCGAAATATGACGAAGCAGGTATTTTGCCCATGTGGGAGTTAAGCGCCAATGAGACCAAAACAATGATTGGTTATCACGCTGTTCCCGTTATTGCGGATGCTTATTTAAAAGGAATTAAAGGCTTTGATCCCGGAAAAGCTTTCGAAGCAATGAAACATTCGGCCAATCAAAATCATTTCGGATTAAAACCGTATAAAGAACTTGGATTTATCCCTGTTGAAGAAGAAAGTGAATCGGTTTCAAAAACCTTGGAATATGCTTACGATGATTGGACCATTGCTAAAATGGCCTATGCTCTAAAAAAAGACGACGATTACGAAACTTATATCAAACGCGCCCAAAACTATAAAAACGTTTTTGATCCAGAAAGCAAGTTCATGAGAGGACGCATCAGAAATAAATGGTTTGCTCCTTTTGATCCTTATGAAGTCAATTTTAATTATACCGAAGCCAATGCCTGGCAATATAGTTTTTATGTGCCTCAAGACATTTCGGGATTTATAGACTTATTGGGCGGAAAAGAAGTTCTGGAATCCCAATTGGACACTTTGTTCGCAGGAAATAGCCAAACTTCTGGCAGGAATATGCAAGATATTACAGGACTCATTGGACAATATGCGCATGGCAATGAACCCAGTCACCACATGGCTTACCTCTATAATTTTGTGAACAAACCTTATAAAACACAAGAAAAAGTCCGACGAATCCTTACCGAACTTTACAGAAATAGTCCCGACGGGCTGGCCGGTAATGAAGATTGCGGACAGATGAGCGCTTGGTACGTATTTTCGGCCATGGGCTTTTATCCTGTAACGCCCGGAGCCGATCAATATATTATAGGAACACCACTATTTAACAAGGCCACGGTCAACCTCGAAAACGGAAATAATTTCACCATCAAAGCGTTTAATCTTTCCGAAGAAAATAAATATATCGATTATGTAAAACTTAATGGATCGAAGTTGAAGCAAAGTTATATTTCTTCAAAAGATATTTTAAGAGGTGGAACTTTAGAGTTTTTCATGACCAATTCGCCATCAGATTGGGCTACCGAAGATGATGAAGTTCCTACCACTTCTATTGATCAGTTCAAAATTGTGCCAGCACCATTTATTGCAAAAGGTGACATTACCTTTAGAAATGAAACTGAAATCATTTTGGAAAATGCCCAGAAAGAAACCGATATTTTTTACACCTTAAACGATACGACTTACATCAAATACGAAAAACCGTTTGTTATCTCAGAACCTTCAACATTAAAAGTATATTCCGAAAAAGATGAGATTAAAAGCGCAGTCATTACGACTAATTTCTATAAAATAGATCCTGATAAAAGCATAGAACTTAAAACAAAATATGCCAACCAGTATAGCGGTGGTGGAAATGATGCTTTGATTGACGGCATTAAAGGCTCAAAAGATTTTAGATCGGGCTCATGGCAAGGCTACGAAGATAAAGATGTCATTGCTATTATCGATTTAGGCAAAGAGCAGCCTATCCACAACATCAAAGTGAATTTTTTAGTAGACCAACGGTCCTTCATCTTTTCTCCAACAGAAGTGCTGTGTTATGTATCAAACGACACTATGGGTTTTCAGCTTATTGGAAAACAAAACATCAATGCAACCCAACCTTTGAACGAAATACAAATAAGAACTCTATCGTTTGATCTTAAAGATCGAAATGCGCAGTATGTAAAACTTGTTGCAAAAAAATTAGGACGTCTTCCAAAATGGCATTCGGGGTACGAATCTTACGGAAAGAGCTGGATATTTGTGGATGAGATTAGTATTGAGTAAGTGTGAATTTAAAAATCAAAAGCACATCAAAAGCTTTTTAAATCAGCATACCAACTCATGTATTCCTGATTTCAACAAACCATTATTTATTTTAATCAGTACTTTTTAAAAACTACCAGCCTAAAAATTAAGCAAACCTGCCATTTATCGACAAAACAGATGCTAATGATGAAAATCGGTTTTATCAAAATGGATAACAAACGTATTTACTAGGCTGTTGAGCTATTTCATGTATTTCATCGATAAATTTTGGGTCTGTTTTCACATCAACCGTTTATCGATGTTTTATATCTAATTTATTATTTTTCAATCCATTTGCGTTGTTTCTTTATTATCATTTTAAATAAACATACGTAATCTGATTATGAAAAAAATACTTATCCCTATTGTATTCATCGCTTTACCAACACTAGCTTTTAGTCAAGATACTATTAATGACGTAGAGATAAAAAACGAAATAATTAGGATGGATATGACGAATATTCATCAGCAAACTGAAAATAAAATCTCCCTAAGAACGCCTTCCGTCATAAATGTAACCACTATTAATTATAAAAAAAGTTATGATTTGGTAAGCATCACAGCTTATCGTAAAAGCTTACAAATACGAATCAAAGACGTAAAAACTTGCTAATAAACAACAACTAAGATTACCCATACAACCAAGTATTTTATGAGTTCCATTAAATATTTCAAATCTTTATTTTCTGGAATAGAATTGTTAAAAAACCGTATTTAAAAAGGATTTGTTAAATGCATTATTTATAGCCATACTACCATTTTTAAAATCAGATTTCGTGCTCAGGTGCCATTGTACGTTTATCCATTGTTACTATGCCACCATGAATGAACTATGATATTTTTAATAACCATTTCCATATTATCGAATCTCCAAGAAATTAAAATTCGAATTAAATATAAGTTTTACCATACCTATTCGCCCTTAGGGAATTAAATACCAAATTCTCAACAAGTTCCCAATTCTTCTTAAATCTAAATCCAAAGCACCTAGTTGTGTAGAAGTATTATAAAGCTTTTAAGGTTTATAAAATCTAAAAGGTCTGAAGTTTTTTGTAGTTTTATAAACTTGAAAAAAACAACTATGTCCGAACAAAAAAGACTTTTTCTGATCGATGCTTATGCCCTTATTTTTAGAGGTTATTATGCTTTTATAAAGAATCCAAGAATCAACTCAAAAGGCGAAGACACCTCTGCCATTATGGGGTTTATGAACTCTCTGCTGGATGTTATTAAACGCGAACGGCCAGATCATTTGGCTGTGTGCTTTGACAAAGGCGGCAGTGTAGATCGGGCAGAAATGTTTGAAGCTTACAAAGCCAACCGCGATGAAACTCCTGAAGGCATTAAAACCGCTATTCCTCATATTCAAAACATACTAAAAGCCATGCACATTCCAATCATCGTGAAAGAAGGTTTTGAAGCCGACGATGTGATTGGAACGCTTTCAAGGCAAGCAGAAGCCCAAGGTTATAAAACTTTTATGGTGACCCCGGATAAAGACTTTGCACAATTGGTAACTGACAATATTTTTATGTACCGCCCAAAATCATTCGGTGGCGGCTATGAAACTTGGGGCGTTGATGAGGTTAAGAAAAAATTTGAAGTCGAAACACCTTTACAAGTCATTGATTTTTTAGGAATGATGGGCGATTCTTCGGATAACATTCCAGGACTACCGGGCGTTGGTGAAAAAACAGCCAAAAAATTCATTAAGGAATATGGTAGCATGGAAAATCTTTTGGCAAACACGCACGAGCTCAAAGGAAAGATGAAAGAGAACATTGAAGCCAATAAAGAATTAGGAATGCTCTCCAAAACCCTGGCAACCATCATGCTCGATGTACCCGTGGAGTTTTGTGAAAAAGATTTTGAGATGACACATCCTGATGTGGAAGCCGTCACAGCCATTTTTCGGGAATTGGAATTTAGACAATTAACCAGCAATTTTCTTAAAACCTTTAACGCCGAAAGTACTGACAGTACGCTCTCGTCTTCAGGAGCAAAATCACAGGAAACCACAAATACAACCACTAATTCTGCCACTGCAGGATCGGGTCAATTTTCTTTGTTTGGAGGTAATGGAGATGAGGATTCTGCTGCTTCAACTTCTGAGGCACATATTCGAGCCAAATCGAATACCACTTCACATTTTTACCAAAGTATTACAAGTACAATGGCCACCAAATTGTTTATTCAAAATTTGATGAAACAAACCAGTGTATGTTTTGATACCGAAACTACAGATTTGGATCCGATAACAGCGCAATTGGTAGGCATTGCATTTTCATGGGAAGTTGGCAAAGGATTCTATTTGCCATTTCCGGAAAATAAGGATGAAGCGCAGCATTTGATAGAACAACTTCGTCCATTTTTTGAAAACGACGCCATCGAAAAAGTGGGTCAGAATTTAAAATACGACATCAAAGTTCTTCATAAATATAATATACAGGTTAAGGGCAAATTGTTTGATACCATGTTGGCGCATTACCTTATAAACCCAGATATGCGACATAATATGGATGTTTTGGCAGAAACCTATTTGAATTATATGCCAATTCCTATTGAAGATTTAATTGGTAAAAAAGGTAAAAACCAACTCACCATGCGCGATGTTCCTTTGGAAAAACAAACCGAATATGCTGTTGAGGATGCCGATATCACCTTGCAGCTCAAAGAACATTTTGAAAAGGAATTGACCGAAGCCAATACCCAAAAATTATTTGACGAGATTGAAATACCGTTATTACGTGTGCTTGCCGATATGGAATTGGAAGGGATCAATTTGGATGAAAAATTCCTGAACTCGCTTTCTGAACAATTGGACAATGACATTAAAACTTTAGAAGCAAATATTTTTGAAGAAGCTGGCGAAGTCTTCAATATTGCATCGCCAAAACAGCTTGGAGAAATTTTATTTGACAAACTCAAATTAGTCGATAAACCTAAAAAAACCAAAACGGGTCAATATGCTACCGGAGAGGATATTCTCTCTTATTTAGCAAAAGATCATGACATCATTCAACATATCTTGGATTATCGAGGGCTTGCAAAACTAAAAAGCACTTATGTTGATGCCCTACCAACTCAGGTAGAACCGTCAACTGGCCGCGTCCATACCGATTATATGCAAACCGTTGCTGCTACTGGTCGTTTGAGCAGTAATAATCCCAACCTTCAAAACATTCCTATCCGTACCGAACGCGGGCGTCAAGTGCGGAAAGCTTTTGTGCCAAGAAATACGGATTACATC
>NZ_DATJCY010000192.1:0-5896 GCF_035577925.1 Gelidibacter sp.
CTGATAACCATGGTCACTTTTCCACCTTTGCGCCAAATTTCGAGTGCCGCATCAACAGCAGAATTGCTGGCGCCAACCACCACTACATTTTGCAGTGCATACGGATGGGCTTCATTATAATAATGCGTTACTTTTGGCAAATTTTCGCCGGGAATGTCCAATAGTTTTGGAATGTCATAAAATCCAGAAGCGATGATGACTTTATCGGCCTGATATTCTGATTTTGTCGAAGTGACATTAAAACGATCGGCATTTTTATTTATTGAAATCACTTCCTCGTACAAATGAATATTTAAGCGGTTTGAAGTCGCAACGCGTCGGTAATATTCCAACGCTTCGTCTCTTCTGGGTTTTGGATTATTGCTGATAAAAGGAATGTCATCAATTTCCAATTTTTCGGAAGTCGAAAAAAACGTCATGTTTTTTGGGTAATTAAACAAGGAGTTGGTCAAAGCTCCTTTTTCAAGAACCAGATAGTCCCAATTTCTTTTTTCGCATTCCAGAGCGCAGGCAATCCCAATGGGTCCTGCGCCAATAATCAGTACTTTATATGTTTTTGACATGTTTTAGGGGGTTTTTGATCATTTTAAATGATTTTATAATCCATAAAAATTCCAGTTTCAAAGTTCCAAAACTCTTGTTTTATAGAATCTTAAGATAGGGATTATATCAAGGTTTAATGAAGAAATCATCTCCAATTTTTTCATAAGAAAATGTGTATTCGATAGGTTTTTCTATTTTTTTGTAGATACCGATTTTTTCATTTTTCAGATCATTGGATAAGGTTATTTTTATTTTTTTAATTTCGGGATATACTTCATAATAGCCTTTGCTTTTATTATAAAAATCATGTACGTTATCATAGAAATTCACGACTACGTTTCCTTTATAAATGTGGTCGCCTTCTCCCCAACTTGAGATATAAATATCCGAAATACCTTGTTGGTTAATTTTATAAAGTCCTTCTTTAAAGAATTTTTTGATTTCGGAAATGTAAACTCCAAAGTCGTGGCAACCTAAATAAAGATACAAATCTGTACGAACAGTGATGTCACTTTTTTTGCTCAGTTTAAGAATTTCGGCAATATCTAGTGTTTGCGTACAGTAGGTTTTCCAACTCTGTTCATTGTTCTTCCTTTTTGAATACAAGTTAGTGGTTAAAACCAATTTGTTTTTGATGAATTTCTTATACTTTTTATTTTTTAGGGTTAGTTCAAAATTGTTATTTGCATCAATCAGAACAAATTGTTTTTTTCTGAATTTTTTGCCTTGTTGTGTAAAGTATAAGGTGTCTTTTTTTTCTTCATTAAAGTAAACGATGTTTTTACCAGTAAATGTGATGGATTGCGATTGAGCTGACCAATAAAAAAGTAGTGAGGTTAATATTGTAATTAGGTCTTTCATGTTTTGGTTTTGATTGATTTGTGCAGGAGGTTTTTGTTGTTATAGCCCACAAGCTATATCATTATATGTAGTTTTTCCTATATTATTTTTTGACAAACTTAACACCTAGGATATAATGGTGTGGTACATCTTTCAATATTTCACTCGTCATATCAGGTTCGATTTCTCTTTCGCCACAAAATCGATACACATCAAATTGCTTATCATGCCAACTTGAGCCGAGCAATAATAGAGGAATAAATTCATCTTCTTTAAATGCATTAATTTTGAAAGGGCGTGTGTGGTATGAATAGAATAGCTTATCTAAGTCTTTAACCGAAAATCCTTTCATCTTAAACTGAATTCTATTCTTAACTATAAATCCAGGTACATTGAGTTGCATCGTTTTGATGGAATCATTACTCGATGGATAGAACCCAAAACTAAACTTTTTAAGGTGGGCAATCGCTTGGGCTTTTATGTCAATAACCCGACCTTCATCTATAAGTTTCTGCCGTTCAGATTCTGGAAAATCAGTCAAAAGCGTTTTATTTGGTAACATAGTAATATTTGAGGATTCAATTTCTTTTCCTGCTAAAAACTCTTTTTTGATAAACACAATGTCGTATCGCTTGTTAAGCATTTGGGTAACATCAAAGTTGAAAAGTTCATAACCTGAAGCACCAAGTAAGACAATTAGATCATCAAGCTCGACGTTTTTACTTTTAATTTCCTGACCAAACGAAACTAAAGGTAGAACTAACACACAAAATATAATAAAAAACTTTTTCATTTCAATAATATTTTTAAGTTTACAAGTTGTTTTTCAACTAGTTGTACATAGTTTCTGCATTGCGATTTCGTCCACAAATGCTATATAATAAAAAGTATTCGGAATATCAAAAGCCATACCAAGTTACTTCTTAAAACTTACTTCGCGTCACAATGAAAAGATTAGTTTTTCTTTTCGCTCTTCAGGTTTGGAATGAGTCTTATGACGCTTAAATGTTATCAATTTTAATTGTTGGTCAAACCTAGCTAAAAACCTTAAAAGTTGTATTTTTGTGACTTATCTATGTATTATGAAGGCAATTAGTTTATTTTTTATTGGATTGTTTTTTGTTACAAGTTGTTCACAGAAAAAACAACCTATCCAAGGTGAAACTGAATTTCAGCGCAACCTTAATTCTGAATTTAAAGACGCTTCAAAATCACCTTTGAAGAAGAAAGATCGAAAAGATTTTAGAGGTCTCGAGTTTTTTAAAGTGGATTCGGCTTATGTCGTCCAGGCTACATTAAAAACCACACCTGATGAACAGCCGTTCAAGATGAAAACCACAACGGATCGACTTCCGGAATATGTTAAATATGGCGAAATCACCTTTAATTTAGAAAATGAAACGTTTACACTAAATGTTTTTAGAGACTTGGATTTGATGAAAGAAGAAGGTTTTGAGGATTATTTGTTTTTACCTTTTTTGGATGATACCAACGGTGATGAAACCTATGGTGGCGGACGGTATTTGGATTTAAGAATTCCTGAAGGTGATGTGATGATTGTCGATTTTAATAAGGCGTATAATCCGTATTGTGCTTATAACGAAAAGTATTCTTGCCCAATTGTGCCGCGTGATAACTACGTTGGCGTTAATATTAAAGCCGGTGTGAAGGCGTTTGAGGTAAATAGAGAGTAGTGGGGAGTTATTAGAGGATAGCAAATAGCGAAATAGAAGATGGACTGTTGTCCTTGTGACTCTTGTGAGGGATGAAACTCGAAATTGAAATCAGTAAAATTCTATGGGAATCAGGGATCGTTCCATCGGTCTTTCGTTTCGTCTTATATATTCAATGTTGACTCAGCTTTTTACCACATACATTCCAAAAAACACAGCTAGAAATCCAACGATGAAAGTTCCGATGGTATAGATGGCAAAACTCATAAAATCCCCCGATTTTAAAAAGACATGGTTTTCATAAGCAAATGTGGAGAACGTTGTAAAACCACCACAAAAACCTGTGGCTAAAAATAAGATTTGATTTTCGGTCAATGTATTGTTTTTTGCCGCAAGACCCAAAATGACACCAATTAATAAACTGCCTAAAATGTTTGCAGCAAAAGTGCCGTAAGGGATTCCTGTTTCGGCACTATTAAGGTATCTGCCGATCATAAATCGGAGAACACTGCCCAAACCACCTCCAAAAAATACTAAGAGCAATTGTTTCACAAGGTTTCTCTATTATCGGTAATAGGAATGTAGATTTCAGTAATCCATTGCGCTGGATTTAGAACTTTTTTAGGATCAGTTCTATAAATCTCAAAAGGATTTATTGATGACGCTTCCAAATTATTGTCTGCCAAATGTTTTCTGGCCACCGCCCAAGCTTCTTTTAAATTGGTGTAATTACCTTGTAAAGTGACTTTAAGTGCTAATGTTCGATCCATAAATCCGCAGAGGATATTACTGTTTTCAGCAACAATTATTTTTTCGGAAACAGGAATGCTGGTGCTCATGATCACATTGCCCGTTTCAGAATCCATTTCATTATAAATGGTAAAAGGGAAACCGTTAGCCAAAATGGAATGCGTGTTCATAAAAGTAACAAGTTCGCTATGTTGTTTTTCCATTGACGAACGGATGTTTCCACTGGTTGAAGAAATTGTGCTATACATGTAAAATCCGCCGCCATAATCTGTAATGCCATCTACTTTGATGGAATACACTGCCATGTTTGCTAATACTTTTTGGTTTAGACTTTCGAGATCAGATTTAAATTGATCCGAAATATCCTCTTCTTTATCGTCAAACAAAGCCAGTTTAGCTTTGGTCATGAACGATAGGGCTTCTGCATCCAAAACTCTTGTTACGTTCGTTGAGCCATCGGAATTGGAAGTGAAAGTCCATTTTAATTCCGATTTTTTAATGCGATCGCTTGTAAATAATTGATTTATAGAGTCGATTGGAGTTTTCGAGGTTTGTTGTAATGTTTCGGTCGCTTTCCAAAATGATGACCAATCTGTCTCTGTCGAATCTGAAACAACGTCGTAAATTACGGTTTTAGGAGCATTTATAGTAATGGTTTCTGATACTTCAAAATCATTAGGTTGGACTGCGGTATAAATAGCCATTCCGATAAAGGCTATCAGCAAAAGAAATATAAGGTATTTTATAAATTTCATCGTCGGTTTTGTGGAGTTAACCAAAGATAGACAATTTTATAATATTACATTTGTAGTATATAAATTTAAAATTCAACAAATGAAACTAAAATTAATATTGGGGATGGTTGTGGCCCTGAGTTTAAGTTTTTCTTGTAAAAACGAATCACAATTACAAAAGGATTCAACAGAAAATTCTGTGGCTTTGGAAAACGAGACTGCGGCATTTAATTATACCGTTGAGCAATTTGCAGATATTAAAATTTTGCGTTACCAAATTCCAGGCTGGGATAACTTGACGCTTAAAGAACAAAAATTGGTGTACTATTTAACCCAAGCAGGTTTAGCCGGAAGGGACATAATGTGGGACCAGAATTACCGTCATAATCTAAAAATCAGAAAAGCATTGGAAACCATTTATGCGAATTATGAAGGTGATAAGTCGACTACTGATTGGAAAGCGTTTGAAAACTATCTAAAACGTGTATGGTTTAGCAATGGCATTCACCATCATTATTCCAATGATAAGTTGCAACCAGAATTTTCACAGGAGTATTTAAAAACGCTTTTGACAGCAACCAATGCACAATTGGAAGGCGAAGCGTTTGAGGTGATTTTTAACGATAAGGATCTGAGAAAAGTAGATCAATCAAAAGGGATTGATAATGTGGCCATGTCTGCCGTGAATTTTTATGGACCGAATGTGACCGATGCTGATGTCGAAAAATTTTACAAAAACAAAAAATCGCCAAATCCAGCTAAACCATTATCCTTTGGATTGAATTCTAAATTAGTAAAGGAAAATGGAGAGTTAAAAGAATTGGTTTATAAATCTGGAGGTTTATATGGTGCAGCCATCGACGAAATTATAAAATGGTTGGAATTGGCCCAAGGAAGCGCCGAAAACCAAGCACAAGGTGATGCTTTAGGTTTGTTGATCCAATATTATAAAACGGGAGATTTACAAACTTGGGACGATTATAATGTGGCTTGGACTGCTGCTACAGAAGGGAATGTAGATTATATCAACAGCTTTATTGAGGTTTATAATGATCCTGTTGGTTACAAAGGATCCTATGAAAGCATTGTTCAAATAAATGATTTTGACATGTCACAAAAAATGAAAGTGCTTTCTGATAACGCGCAGTGGTTTGAGGACAATTCGCCATTGATGGAAGCGCATAAAAAGAAAAATGTTGTTGGCGTCACTTATAAAGTGGTTAATGTTGCTGGCGAATCTGGAGATGCGTCACCAAGTACACCAATTGGTGTTAACTTGCCAAATGCCAGCTGGATTAGAGCTCAAGTAGGAAGTAAATCCGTTTCTCTCGGAAATATTATTGAAGCTTATGGCAA
>NZ_DATJCY010000193.1:0-43481 GCF_035577925.1 Gelidibacter sp.
ATGGTTCTGGTTGCACTAATGATATGCCTGTTTGAAAATATGTTGAAAAATTAGGCCGAATATTATCAGGGTTGCTGTACTTAAGTTGTGAATGTTATATAAATATGATTTTTGAAGGTGTGGTTAATAAAATTAAAGTGTAGGAATCGAATTCCAGCTATTCGTAACGGTATTAAAAATTAATTTAATTTTAGTGTAACACTTCAAATTATTCATAGACTTATAAATTAATTATGAAAAAATCATTACTTATTCTAGTTTTCGCCTTGGTAACCATGGTTTCTCAAGGCCAACAAAAAAAATGGACACTTGAAGAATGTGTGGCTTACGCTTTAGAAAACAATATTTCTGTGAAGCAATCAGAGCTAGATGTCAAGGTTTCAGAAATAGGGAAAAAAGATGCGATTGGTAATTTTTTACCTTCATTAAACGCTTCTACATCTTACGGCTGGAACATTGGGCTTTCTCAAGATCCTGTTACCTTTAACGCTGTTACGGCTACTTCAAAAACCTTATCTGGCGGCGTGAGTTCAGGTGTTACTTTATATAATGGCTTGCGTAATTTGAATCAGCTTTATCGTTCTAATCTTGAAATCATATCAAAGCAATATCAATTGGATAAAATGAAGGATGATATTTCATTATTGGTTGCCAATTCGTTTTTGCAGATTCTCTTCAATAAAGAAAGTTTAAAGGTTTTGGAATCTCAACAAAGTATTACTCAACAGCAGTTAAAACGTACTCAAGATCTTGTGGATGCTGGTTCTTTGCCTAAAGGTGATTTACTGGAAGTTCAAGCGACCATTGCTTCACAAGAACAGCAAATAGTGAATGCTGAGAATGCCATCCAACTTTCAAAAATTAGTTTGGCACAGATTCTCTTGATCGAAGATTATCAGAATTTTGATACGGCCGATAGTAATTATATCACTCCAGAACCTCAAATATTAAACCAATCGGTGAATGCCATTGTGGCCAAGGCCAAAGAAGTGCGTTATGATATTAAAATTGCCGAAACCAATTCAGAATTGGCACAGTATGATTTAAAAATTGCTAAAGGTGCTTATCAACCTACACTTTCTGGGTTTTATAGTTTTGGGACCAATTATTTTACATCAGAGTTGTTTGAAACGCCCAATTTCAAAACTCAAGTTTCCGATAATAAAGGACATAGTTTTGGGGTTCAATTGAGTATTCCTATTTTTAACGGTTGGGCTGCAAGTAATAATGTGGACCGAAGCAAAGTGAATGTAGAACGTTCAAGATTTCAGTTGGAACAAGCTAATCTCGATTTGGAAACTGCGGTTTACCAAGCTTATAATGATGTTAGGGGCGCTTTAAAGGCTTATCAGGCTTCTGAAAAAACATTGGCAGCACGTCAAGAAGCATTTAATTATTCAAGAGAACGTTATAATGTCGGACTTTTAAATGCATTCGATTTTAATCAATCACAAAATCAGTTTGAATCGGCACAAAGTGAGGTGCTTCGTGCCAAATATGATTATACTTTTAAACTTAAAGTTTTGGAATTTTATTTCGGAATTCCTATCACTAATTTAAATTAAACAACCAGCATGAGCAAAAAAACATTAATCATAGTATTATCATCAGTAGTACTTTTAATTTTAGTACTAGTTATAGGTAAAAAGGCAGGTTGGTTTGGTAAACCAGGCAATTTTAAGGAGGTTGAGACCCAAAAGGTAGTCCTTATGGATATTGTTGAAAAGGTTTCGGCAACAGGTAAAATTCAGCCTGAAGTTGAAGTGAAAATATCCAGTGAGGTATCTGGAGAAATTATTGAATTGCCTTTTAAGGAAGGTCAGCAAGTCAATAAAGGCGATTTGTTGGTTAGGGTTAATCCAGACCTTATCCAATCGGCTGTGAATAGAAGTCAAGCAACATATCAAAATGTAAAGGCTGGTTTGGAGCAAACTGAAGCGGCATTAAGAGAAGCTAAATTGAGTTATGACCGTAATAAATTGCTTTTTGAAAAAGGGATTATTGCCAAATCTGATTGGGATAAAGCAGTTTCTTCTTATGAAATTGCACAAGCTAATCGCCAATCAGCATACTATAATGTTCAGAGCGCCGGGGCAACTGTTAACGAAGCCAAGGACAATTTGAACAGAACCACTATTTATGCGCCTATGGCAGGAACGATTTCTAAGTTGGACGTGGAGTTGGGCGAGCGTGTTGTTGGAACCCAGCAAATGGCAGGAACCGAAATTTTAAGAGTTGCCGATTTAAATAATATGGAAGTTGAAATTGATGTCAATGAAAACGATATTGTCAAAGTGCAAATTGGAGATTCGGCCATTGTTGAAGTTGATGCCTATCTTAAAAAGGAATTTACTGGTGTAGTGACGGCAATTGCCAACTCGGCAGCGGGCACGCTTACGGCCGATCAAGTCACCAATTTTAAGGTAAAAGTCAGTATTTTAAAAGATTCATATCAGGACTTGATGGAAGGTAAAGATGAAAATTATTCACCATTTCGTCCGGGAATGACAGCAACAGTGGATATCATTACCAACAAACGACGTAATACGGTTAGCGTTCCTATTAGTGCCATTGTAATTAAAACGGATACGTCTTCGGTAAGATCTTTAGGGAAAACGGATGTTGCAAAAGAAGAGGCTACGAACAATGTTCAAAGCGACGTGAAATTTGAATGTGTATTTGTCAAAAATAATGACGAGGCCAAATTGAGAGTTGTAAAAACCGGAATTCAAGATGATACCAATATCGAAATTCTATCGGGTTTAAAAGCTGGAGATGAGATCATCATTGGTCCTTATAACGTGGTTTCAAAAACCTTGAACTCAGGTGATAAAATAGAAGTGAAAAAATCTGCTGGTGTTAAGTAATCACTTTAAATCAATACGACTAAAACAATAGATAGTGTCCTATATTCTTAATATTGAAACGTCAACAACCAATTGTTCGGTCTCTCTTTCCAAAGAAGGAGAGACTTTGGTTTTAAAAGAAGATTACAATTCCAGTTATTCCCATGCTGAATCCTTACATGTATTTATCGATTCGGTTTTTAAGGAAGCTGGTATAAAAGCTGATGATATTGATGCGGTTGCAATCAGCAAAGGGCCTGGGTCTTATACGGGTTTGCGCATTGGTGTTTCGGCGGCAAAAGGCTTATGTTTTTCATTGGATAAACCATTGATTTCGGTTGATACCTTAGAGTCATTAGCGCATCAATTACAAATTGATTCTGGATATATTGTGCCCATGCTGGATGCCCGTCGTTTGGAAGTCTATGCGTGCGTTTTTGACAACAGCCATAAAGCGGTTCGATCCATTGAAGCTGAAATATTAAATGAACACAGTTTTAAGGCGTTTTTAGATGATGGTAAAGTTTACTTTATAGGAAATGGTGTTGAAAAAACAAAGCAACTTATTTCGCATCCCAATGCTGTTTTTATCGAGCATAAATTACCTTCAGCTAATGATATGTCAAAATTGGCCAATTTGAAATTCAATAAAAATGACTTTGAAGATGTTGCTTATTTTGAGCCTTTTTATTTAAAAGATTTTATAGGGACCAAAGTTTAATCTTCTTTGGTTGTTACAACATGTATTTTTCGTTGTGGATAAGGAAGATCGATACCTTGTGCTTCTAAACGTAATTTTCCTTCTTCGAGAAATAACCAGTGTAAATTCCAGAAGTCTGCATTTTTTGCCCAAAAGCGCAATGTAATATTCACCGAGTTTTCTGCTAGTTCTGATACCACAACCATTGGTTTTTTTCCTTCATCTTGTAAAACTTGAGGTTGTTCATTTACTAAATTCAAAATCACCTCCTTAGCAACTTTTATATTACTTTCATAACTGATGCTGTATGTAATGGAATCTCTTCGTGTCCCTTCGGCAGAATAGTTAATGATGTTTTCATTGGATAATTTTCCGTTGGGAAGTATGGCTACTTGATTTCCTGAAGTTGCAAGTTTGGTATTGAAAATTGTAATGGCCTTTACTGTTCCATCCACACCTTGTGCACTTATAAAATCACCAACTCTAAACGGTTTTATAATCAGTATTAATACGCCGCCAGCAAAATTGGATAATGAACCTTGTAATGCCAGGCCGACCGCGAGACCTGCTGAAGCCAAAACTGCAACAAACGACGTGGACTCAATGCCCATTGTGCTTAAAACAATGATGATGAGCAGAATTTTAAATGCCCAGTAAATAAGGTTAAGTAAAAAGTCTTGGATGCTGACGTCATAGTCTGCCTTTTCCATGCCTTTTTTGAGCCATTTGAGGATGATTTGTGCGAACCACGATCCTACAATCCAAATGATGATGGCGGCTATTAGTCTGGGGCCATAAATCAATAACAGTTCATAGCCTCTTTCAATCCAATGTTCTAAGTTCAAGGATATTTTGTTTTAATATTAATAGGAGATAAAGTTATTCAATATAAAATAAAATGCAAAATACCGATTTTAGAAAACATTAAAGTTGAGTTTGCAATCTCGATTTTTAGCCATTTTATTTATGTACAACTCAGGTTTTGATTTTAAAATACTATGGAGATTCTTACAATCCACGAGTTATTACTATTAAAAAAGCGCTTTTTAAAGCGCCTTTTTAATATTTAATGAACTTCAAATGTTATCTTTAGGGTTAGCCTAAATTCTGAAATCTCGTCATCTTTTACAGTCGCACTCTGGTCTTTTATATAAACAGATCGGATATTTTTTACCGTTTTAGATGCTTGTTTTACGGCTTGTTTTGCAGCGTCTTCCCAGCTTTTTTCTGAGCTTGCTAATATTTCAATAACTTTTAATACTGCCATCTTTATGAGTTTTAAATTAATAATTTAATGCTCTTAAAGATAAGAATAAAAAATTAAAAATTATCCATTTATAGCCTCTACTGTAAGAACTTTGCCTTTTAGCATTTGTTTGAGCATGTTTTCAATGCCGTTTTTTAACGTATAAGTTGATGATGGACAACCACTGCAAGCACCTTGCAAAACTACTTTTACCAGTTTGGTTTCTGGATCGTAAGATCTAAATTCGATATTTCCACCATCACTTGCAACAGCTGGTTTCACATATTCATCTAGTATAGAAACAATTTCTTTTGAAACGTCATCATAAGTTTCAAAAGCGGCCTCAACTTGGTTCTGTGATTTTTTCAAAGCTTTAGGAGCATCTGGTAAAATAATATCTTTGTCGGTGTCCAAATAATTTTGGATAAATTCACGCAGCTGAGCTGTTATTTCACTCCAATCGGCAGTGTCGTGTTTACTAATGGAAATAAAATTTTGATCAAAAAACACACTTTTTACAAATGGTAAATGGAATAGTTCGGTGGCCAATGGTGAATATTTGGCATCTTCCACAGAAACAAATTCATAAGTGGTGGCAACCAATTTTTTATTGGCAACAAATTTTAAAGTGGATGGATTTGGCGTACTTTCAACATATACGGTTGAAGGTGTTTTTTTAAGAACTTTACTTTCGGTCACAACAAGATTCCCACTGTTAATATAGTCTTCAATTTGTTGGGCAACCTCATCTTGCACATCTGCCCATTCAATGATATCATAACGTTCTAAAGCAATAAAATTGCCAGAGATATATACCTTCTTTATAAACGGCAGATAAAATAATTGTTGCGCCAAAGGAGAGGCTTTAGCTTCATCAATATTATTAAATTCAAAGCTTTCGTGATTCGTTAAAAATTGATCGGCTTCAAATTTTAATATGTTAGGATTACTCGTGGTCTGTATTGAAATTGTGGTCTTTTCCATAGGTTTTTTTTCTTTCTGCAAAAATAAGCAAACAAAAGGTATAATGGATTTTATTAAGATTGATATAGGCTTTAATTAGTAATTCGTTAACGTCATAACAAGTTTTTCAAAACACATATAATTGTTTTGAAATGTTTGATCTGACGATTTGGTGGATTTTATGAAATAAAATTCTTAGAAGTTTACAAATTGAACATTTATGAACACTGGTTTTATGATTAAAAGGTTATTTTCGTATATGATTTATTACTTCTAGAAAACAATTCGTATTCATAGAAATTTACAAGAATAATCTTGGAATTTAAAAACTTAAATATAATTTAATATGCCTATCATAAAATCAGTAAAAGGAGAATATCCGCAAATAGCAGACGATTGTTATATTGCAGAAAATGCGACGATTGTTGGTGAAGTTACTATTGGAGCACAGTGTAGTATTTGGTTTAATGCCGTTATAAGGGGAGATGTGCATTATATTAAGATCGGTAATAAAGTGAATATCCAAGATGGTGCGGTCATTCATGCAACATTTCAAAAATCGCCTACAACTATTGGCAACAACGTTTCCATTGGGCATAATGCCATTGTCCATGGCTGTACTATCCATGACAATGTATTGATTGGAATGGGAAGTATCGTGATGGACGATTGTGTGGTAGAAAGCAATAGTATCATTGCGGCAGGTGCTGTGGTGACTAAAAATACGCGAATAGAATCGGGAAGTATTTATGCCGGTATCCCCGCTAGAAAAGTAAAAGATATTAGTGCCGAATTGATTTCGGGTGAAATTCATCGGATTGCGGAAAATTATGTGATGTATTCGGCTTGGTTTAAAGAAGAATAGGGATTAACGATTGATGATTGAAAACTGACAACGGAAAATGGGTAACAGCTATTTTGGGCTGTATGAAAATATTTTTTCAATACCTTTTCTCTAGTTCTTATTCGAAAATGTACAAATATACTGGGTCGCAAGAAAATTAATGCAAAAAATCGCTACCACAAAAATATCGCATATAAGGGTGCGTTACCTAAATTTTACAAATGTTTAAGAGGTATACTGCTTGTCATTAAGCGAGTTGGGTGGATCGGATTGTCCAGTTTTGAGTAAAGTGGCGAAAAATATTTCTCTAAATAGTTCCAATTCGTATTTTCTGAAAGTAAAACATTGAAGTCGTTTTATTGACTTCGGAAATTTGCGAAAGCTAAATCGGGATATACTTTTTTCAGTTTGGACATGATCGGTCTAAATTTGAGAAAATTAAAAGCCTGGAAAACTTTAGCAAATCAATTCACAAGAGTATCGATGAAAACAAAAATAGTCCAAACGCCTATTCCGTTAATAAACAGTAGTTCTGTGACGCCATTAATTCCGTTTTTTTAATATAGAAAGAACGACCGCTAGCACTGTTAATCCAATTATAGCCAAGCCGGAAATACCAAGGAATTTTGTGTCGGAAAGGATCAGTGCTTGAAAGGTACTGATCAGTGCTGGTAATGAAAGAAAAACGACAACCGCCAAAATGATATGGAGCAATCTTTGCGACGATGGAGCAAGACTTTTTAAGCTATAGCTCTAGGGTTTTATATTATGTGTCACAAATGCCAATAGCGCAAGCGATGCAAAACCAATGTCTATATATCGCATTAACTTATCATATTCACCAAGGTCGTAGTATTTGGTTAAAAGCCAAAAGAAGGCATATGTGAGTAAGGCAGTTGTAATAAGCAACCATTTATAACCATTGACAAATTTATCTCCATAAAGACTTTTATTGCTTAAAAAGCTAGCGTGTATTTTTCTAAATCCAACTTTACGTGTTTTATGCCTTTCTTATAACATAAGGTAATATACTTGCTTGTGCGAATCCAATCAGCAATATTCCTAGTTTTGTGAAAAGCATTGAGAAAGATTTTGGACGAGATGACTATTTTTAATTAAAAATCGAGACGTTGTGTCTACAACCAAATGTTAACCTTCTAATATACCAACTTTTCATGAATTGGATGAGGTGGCTATAAGTTATTATAATTCCGATCAATCAAGGGAAATATGCCGGCGGCAACATATATAATGCTTCTGCAATTGATTTATATGGAATTATTAGTCCGAGGACATCACCAATAAGATAAGGACCAATACGGGTGTAGATGACCAACTTTGGATAAATAATGCTATTTAGATTTCACAAGCCTATTTGCATACTATTCTACAACAAACAGGTAAATACCTGTACTAAAAAAGAAGCCTTCTCGCAAAAAGCATTGGTAAAAAGCTTGTTGGTTTCAGTTTAAGAAGCGACTATTTTATGTTATTACCGTTCATCAATACTATGTTAACTTGTTTTTATCAATCTCATACTCGGTTTCAGTCAGACCTCATTTCAAATTAATGAATTTGGCAATCAACCCGCAATGTTGTGGGGGAGTTTAGAAAAGCGACCCATCTTAAATCTATGTATGTGGAAAGATTATGAGAAATTTAAATATATTTGAAACAGGTTAATTCGGTGCATTTCGGTTAACACAAAAACGAGAATCAACTTTAGTTAAAATAATACATGAGCGAACCTTTTCAGCACTTTGGATTTGCCTTAGCCATTGGTTTATTGATTGGTCTAGAGCGCCAATTCAATATGTCCAAAGAATCTGAATACTCTCATTTTGGGGGAATTCGAACATTTCCATTATTAGCTTTAACGGGGTGCTTAGCTGCTATGTTAGGTGATTTAATGAATTCTCCTTGGGGATTTATTTTACCCATTTCCATCGCAGGTGCTTTTTTAATAACGGCCTATTTAGGCACTGTAAAAGACAGAGATTTGGGACTCACAACCGAAATTTCTGCGCTCCTCACTATGCTGATTGGTGGAATTTGTTATTATGGCGAATTAGAATTGGCCGCTGCACTTGGAATTGTAATGCTGATATTATTGACTTTAAAAACAGAGCTACATAGGTTTAGTAAAATGTTTACAAAAGAAGAGATTGCCAGTTTAGCCAAATTTGGTTTAATGACGGTCATAATTCTTCCTATACTTCCCAATCATCCTATTTTCCCAGCTCCTTTTGATGTTTTGATTTTACGAAACATTTGGCTCATGGTCATATTGGTTACTGCAATCGGTATGGTGGGTTATTTTTTAAATAAGTATATCAGTCATCAAAAAGCGATTGTTTTAACGGGTTTTTTAGGCGGTTTGGTTTCAAGTACCGCTGTAACATTGTCGTATTCTTCAATGAGTAAAGACCGACCTGCGCTAGCAAATGCTATGTCAATTGCCATCATAGTTGCATGGATGACTATGTTCCTTCGGATCATTGTTGAAGTAGCCGTCGTCAATCCGCATTTATTGGAAGCTTTGTGGATTCCCATGGTAACTGCCGCTGCATCAGGAGGATTGTATTGTTTGTTTATTCAAAGAAAAGTGAATACTACTAATTCGATGGAAGGTTTTGTTTCCACAGAAAAGCCGTTTTCGATTCAAAAATCCTTACTATTTGGTGGACTTTATGCCCTTGTTATTATTGTTGCCAATATTGCACAAATCAATTTTGGCGATAAAGGGATTTATGTTTCCGCCATTGCGGCAGGTTTTACGGATGTAGATGCAATCACGCTTTCTATGGCTGAAATGAGTAGAGTTTCCGGATCTGTAGAACCCAATGTCGCTATTCGTGCCATCACTTTAGCTGCGGTTTCTAATACCTTGGTGAAAGCTTCTATTGTTTTTATAACTGCTCATTCTACATTGAAAAAACGAATTCTTCCGGGCGTTGTTTTCATCATTGCAACTACTTTAACCGCTGCTTTTCTTATATAATATTCTGGGTTTTTCTTTCGCAAAGTGCTAGCCATGTGCCACGATGAAATTGTGATAGCTGACAGCAGACAACCAACAACTGTCTAAAACTTGAGGTACTGCACAATATATTTTTCTTCTAAAATATTGTTCAAAATTTCAATATTCCCATTGGTGTAAAATTGATTGTTCGCGTGGGAAGTTTGTGTGTTCAATAAATGGTTTTGTTCCAAAATCGATTTGGTCTGACGTGCCACCGCTTCGCCTGAATCTATAATTTTAACATGGTTTGGTAGGAGCTCTAACAAGAGTGGCATAAGATATGGATAATGCGTACAGCCCAAAACCAGGTAATCTATATCGGCATCAATCATGGGCTGGAGATATTTTTTAAGAAGTGCTCTCATAGCGTCACTATATATTTCCCCTTCTTCAATTAGGGTTACAAGACCTTCACCAACTTGCTCAATAACGGTAATGCCATTACTATATAAATCGGTTGTTTTATGAAAGAGTTCACTACTGAGTGTGCCTTTGGTTGCCAAAATGCCAATAGCTTTAGTTTCTGTTTTTAATGCTGCCGGTTTTATAGCAGGTTCAATACCTATAAATTGAATGTCATAAACTTCACGAAGGGTTTTGATGGCGTTTGTAGTTGCGGTGTTACAGGCAACAACAATAAGTTTGCATTGTCTGGCAATAAGTTCCTCAGTATTTTTGATGCTCAAATCGATGATCTCTTGTTGCGTTTTGTTGCCGTAGGGAGCATTTGAGCTGTCAGCTAAATAAATAGTATGTTCATACGGAAGTAGGGCTTTTATCTCCTTAAAAACGGAAGTGCCACCAATGCCCGAATCAAATATACCAATAGGTTGCGTGCTCATATTACAAAAATAGGAAAGCCACTTGTAAAAAGCGGCTTTCTGTATAAGTTTTTATTTGTGTCGAAGTAATTCTTAGAATCCTAGTTCTTTTTTAACATCTGCCATAAGGTCTTTCCCTTCAGCTAAAATAACACCTGCTCCTGGAGAAGAATCCAATACATATTGAAAACCTTGAGCTTTTGCAACTTTAATAATAGCAGCTTCGGCTTTGTCAGTAATAGGTTTTAACAAATCAAATTCTTTCTTTTGAAGATCTTGTTGGGCAGTAGCTTGAAATTCACGAATACCTTGTTGCATACCTTGAACTTCTTGAGATCTTTTAGCATTTTCCTCGTCAGTTTTGGTTTCAACTTCAGCTTGGTATTGCTTCATTTTATTTTGAAGTTCTGTAGCTTGGGATTGAATTTCCGCCTCGTAAGTTTTTTGCAATTTTTCTAGCTCAGTTTGAGCGCTTTTCATTGCTGGCATAGCTTTAATAAGCTCTTGTGTGTTAATATGAGCAATTTTACTTTGTGCGTTAGAGAAGCTGGTGGCTCCAATGAAAAGTAATCCTGCAAATAAAAGGGTCTTAAATTGTTTCATTTTTAAAATAGTATTACGTGTTATAATTATTAATTGTTTTTAGTTATTGTTGTTTTCTGGAATAGAATCTTTTTTTTGCTTATTGGAATCCCGTTCATCTTTTGCTTTTTTGCGATCATCCAATATTTTTTTTCTGCGATCGTCAATGGCTTTTTGACGCTCTTCACGATCGGTTATTTCTTGTTGCCTTTTTTCTTCGGCAATTTGCGCTGACGTTTTTTTGATTCCATCTGTAGCCGATTGATTTTTATCTGTTTTTATCGAAGTGCTATCTTGAGGATTGTTTTTATTATCGCGTTCTGCTTTTGCTTTCGCTCGGTCATCCAAAATCTTTTGACGTCTGGCATCGACGGCCGCTTTTAAAGAATCTCTGGTAGCTTGCTGTTCGGCTCTTCTGGCATCGGCGGCAGCCATACGTTCATTTTTTTTGTCTTCAGCTGCTTGTGCTCGGGCATCAAGGGCTTCATTGATTACAGGTACAACATCTTCGTCGGTTGCTGCTTTACGTTCTGCTTTGGTCTGTGCTTGTGTGCGTTTTGAAGATCTTGTGATGCTTCTTAAAACCAATTCGCTAATATCAAAACGTTCTGCAGCATATAGCATGACCACATCTGCCGATTTATCAAAGATAAAATCATATTGCCTACTATCGGCAATTTCTTGTACCGCTGCGAAGATTTGATCTTGTATGGGTTGCATCAATTGTTGTTTCTGGATCATCATGTCGCCATTTGGTCCAAAACGATTTTGTTGATAATCCAAAATTTCCTTTTCCTCAAAACTAATGTCTTCATAACGCTCATCGTACAATTCTTTGGTCAGAAGTACGCGTTCATTATTGAGCTGTGTTTTTTTTTGGTCCAGTGCTGCTAAACGTTGATCGATTTCAGCTTTCCATTGGCCCACTTTTGTTTCTAGCTGTGCTGTTGCTTCTTGGTATTCTGGAACATTTTCTAAAATATATTCAGTGTCAATATAGCCTATTCTAACACCACGTTGTTGGGCATTTGAAGTAAAACTCCAAACACTTATACAGGTTATTAAAAAAATAACTTTATAGTTCATCTGTTTATATTTTATCATCTTTTTGGCTCACGCTTTAAATCCTATAACTCCAAATCAAATTGGTGATTTTGTTTAGTGGTGCAATTTTATTCAAATTAACGAAATATATTTTGAAAAATTTTAGCACTTCCATTAAATCATTGATCTATCAAGAAAATACCGTGCCAAACTTAAAACTGTTGCCCAATAATAAAGTGTGTTTCCCAACCATTTTTAGAGGTTTGATTAGGTAAAGCGTCAAAACCATGGCCAAAATCTATACCTAACAATCCAAAGGCTGGCATGAAAATACGCAAGCCAACACCTGCTGAACGTTTGATGTTAAATGGGTTATAATCTTTAAAGCTGTCATAAGAATTACCACCTTCCATAAAACCTAAAGCGAATATTTTTGCTTGTCCACCTAAGGTAATTGGGTAACGAAGTTCCAATGAAAACTTGTTGTAAATTGATCCACCATCTTGAGTAGATAAGGATTGGTTAGGATAACCTCTCATGGCTATGGATTCCCTTCCATCTAGTGAATAATTTCCTAAACCATCACCTCCAACAAAAAATCGCTCAAAAGGAATTACCCCTCTATCTTGATTGTAGGCGCCAAGAAAACCAAATTCTAAGCTCGATTTGAAGATTAATTTATTAGCCACTAAATTGGTGTACCAATCGCCTTTAAACTTAACCTTATAAAACTCCAGCCACTTATAACGCTCTTGATCGATTTCTCCCATTCTGCCATAGTCATCTTGGTCATTTGGGTTTAATGCTGCTCTTTCTTCCTTTAGTGCTGTATAATCTACATTGTTAAGCAATGAGTATGGCGGGGAGAATTTTGCCGTAATGGAGAAACTAGAACCTCCTGTTGGGAAAATAGGGTCGGTATAAGTACTGTTTCTACTTAACCCAATAGTATATGCTAAGTTGTTGGAATAGCCATCACCAAAAGTAAATAATCCCGTATTGTAATTTTTCAGATCATAATGCTGAAAACTTATGGCCTGTGATAAATAGAAGTAATCATCTGGTTGTGTTAACCGTTTTCCAAGGCCAAAAGTGATTCCGGAAATATTGAAACGCTTACTTTTATCGGCATCTCTAGTTATTGGGTTATATAAAAATTGTTTGGTATGCGATATAGATGTTGAAAACTGGGTAGGGCGTTTTCCACCCAACCAAGGTTCTGTAAAGGAAAAACTATAGGTTTGATAAAAACGACTGGCTTGTAGGCGCAACGCTAAACTTTGGCCGTCACCTGTTGGAACTGGTTTGTAGGCCTCGCCTTTAAAAATATCTTTAATGGCAAAGTTGTTGAATGACAAACCTAAGGTTCCAATAAACCCGCCACCGCCATAACCACCTTGCAGTTCAATTTGGCTCGATCCTTTTTCGACCACACCATATTCTATATCTAACGTGCCTTCATTAGGATTCGGGTTTTGGATATTTGGAGTTAATTGTTGAGCATCAAAAAAGCCAAGCTGTCCTAGTTCTCTAATGGTTCTAACAATATCTCTTTTTCTATAAAGCTGTCCCGGACGTGTTCTTAATTCTCTATAAATAACGCGATCATTGGTTTTGTCGTTGCCAACCACCGATACGTTGTTAAAATAAGCTGGTTTTCCTTCGGTAACTCGGATTTCCATATCGATGACATTTCCAACAGCACTCACTTCTACGGGATTGATGCTTGAAAACAGATAGCCATTATCTTGATATAAGTTGGTAATGTCCTGAGCATCTGGCCGTGTATCGTCTGCAATTCTCTTTTTGAGTTCAACGCCGTTGTAGGTGTCACCTTCTTTAATTCCTAAAATTGATGATAATTGTTGATCTGAAAATATGGTATTGCCAACAAATGAAATTTTTCCAAAGGTGTATTTTTCGCCTTCCTCAACTTTAATGTTTATGGCAACCGTGCCATCGGAAACACCGTATATGGAATCAGAAATGATACGGGCATCTCTATAACCGTTTTCTTTATATTTATCAATCACACTGACCAAGTCTTCTTTGTAGTCATCTTGGACGTATTTTGAACGTTTAAGAATGCGGATCGGATTTTTTTGCTTTGTTTTTTTCATGGCTTTTCTAAGCTTCTTGTCACTTAGTTTTTCATTGCCAGAAAATGCGATTTGACTAATTTTTACTTTATCCTTTTTATCAATATCCACAAGCATATTGACTCTCGCTTTTTGGATGGAATCAACAACGGGAGTGGTCGTAACAGTGACTTTAGTATTAAAAAATCCTTCCTTTTTGTATTTATTGGTCAGGTAGTTTTTAGTGGTGGTAATTAAGTTTTCGGTTACCTTAACGCCTTTGGTAAGTTTATTGTCTTTTATTAAGGCCTCTTTTTTGCCTTTCTTAACACCTGTGATTTCGAGTTCGTTAAGTTCTGGTAAATCTTGAAGGCTAATTTCTAAATAGGCAGAATCACCTACTGTTTTGGTAAGGTAGATGTCAATATTGCTAAAAAGATTGGAGCCCCATAGTTTTTTAAGTGCTTCGCTGATGCGTTCCCCTGGGATCGAAATAACCTCTCCCTTTCTTAAACCAGAATAGGTGATTATTGTTGCTTCACTAAAATTGGTATCGCCTGTGACGACGATTTCTGCGATAGTATATTTTTCACCTGAGTTATATGAGCTTTCCTGCGCCGTTAAAGCAAGGGAGAATAACATAAAAATGGCACTGAAAAAGGTATTAAGAATTGTTTTCAAAAGCGTGTTGTTAGCTAAGTTGTTCACTTGTTTTTCCAAATCGTCGTTCTCTATTTTGATAGTCAATCAAAGCAGTGTATAAATCATGTTTTTTAAAATCGGGCCATAGAATACTGGTGAAATATAATTCGGCATAAGCAATTTGCCATAACAGGAAATTGCTTATTCGTTGTTCCCCACTGGTCCTGATAAGCAAGTCCACATCTGGCAAATTTTGCGTGTAAAGATGCTTATTTATAATGGATTCGTCAATAGAATCGCTAGATATTATATTATTTTTAACTTTATCAGATATGTTTTTAACCATATTTATGAGTTCTTCGCGCGAGCCATAACTTAGTGCTAAGGTCAGTATCATACGGTTATTATCCTTGGTTTTTTCCATCACTTCAGCAAGCTCTTCTTTAGCTTTTTTAGGAAGATCGTTGAGACAGCCAATGGCGTTGAGCTTGATGTTATTGTCCTGTAAAGTCTTGATTTCTTTTTTCAGGGATTTCACCAAAAGCTTCATTAATGTTTGGACCTCAATTTTTGGACGGTTCCAATTTTCGGTAGAAAAAGCATATAAGGTCAGATGTTTTATACCAATTTCGGCACTGGCTTCAACCACTTCCCTTACTGATTTTGTGCCATTTTCATGACCTATAACTCTAAGCAATCCTTGCTGCTTTGCCCAGCGCCCGTTGCCATCCATGATAATGGCCAGATGTACAGGCAGTTTGTCGGTATGTATTTGATTTTTTAAGTCCACTTAATAATAACAATAACAAGGTTTTTGACCAAAGGTGTAAGTTAGGGTAATTCCAGAAAAAACATACCAATCATTGCTGTTTTTATTCCCGAAAGGCACTAATGAAGGTGGATCTCCAGGAATAGGGTTAGGAGTAAAAATTCCAGGGTCACTACTATCAATTTTATCAGAAAACGTATAACGCACACCAATTTCTGCAGCTAATATAAATCCTCCTCCAACAGTTGCTTTAAAACCTAATGCCATAGGAATCCCAAATGCCCAGTTATAGTTGTTGTCAAAGCTTGGATAAGTAGTAGTGGTGTTACGGATATTTGCTTGCTGGTTAAAATAATAAATTTTATGTCTTGCAGTTGAAATACCAGTGTATAAATAAGGTGTAAACTGAGGATCCATACTATGAAGGTCAAAATCTAAAAACGTAAACTCCATACCAGCCGAAATCTCAACAATTGTATTTTCAAAACTGAAGTTGCGACTTTGGCGTCTGGCATCATTAGTGTCTTTATCATTAGCTTTCAATTGGCTGAGAATTACCGAAGCTCTATAAGAATGTCTCGGACTTCTGTTCCATTTAAAGAGGAGTCCACCAGCTGTACTGTTAGGTGCTATATAGTTTGTACGACCAACATCGCCAATAAAATTACTCCCGCCGAGAAATGCACCGACTTCGTAAATTTGAGCGTGGATGTTTGGTATAAAACAAATGCTAAAGATTATTAAAATGATAGACCTCATAAATTTTAAAAGTTTGCAAATATAATAAATAAGATAAGCCTTTAACAATTTGAGCTAAATTGTATTACAGATAAACAGTATTTAAAAGTTTTTATTGTTTAATTGCGTTTATCTTCCCCCCAAAGGAGTTTTTTGCGTAAAGTGTCAATAAAGCTTTCACTGTATAGTTCGATCATCTTTATTTTAAAATCTGCTTTTTTTATGGTTACGATGGTGCTATTGTGTAAAGTTGCTATTCTTGAATCTAATGAAATCAGATAAAAATCTTCCCGTCCATCAACCTTTAATTGGATTTGTGTGTGATCGGGTATAATTAAAGGCCTGGCATTTAGATTATGTGGTGCAATTGGGGTGATCGCAAAACTTTTGGCGGCTGGCGAAATTACGGGGCCACCACAGCTCAACGAATATCCGGTGGAGCCTGTTGGTGTTGAGACAATCAAGCCATCCGCCCAATATGAGGTTAAATATTCACCATCCAAATGGGTTTCTACCGTAATCATGGAAGTGGTGTTTTTTCGGCTGATGGCAATTTCATTGAGCGCAAAGTTAAGTTGCGTCAGATCTTCGTTTTCTGGATTGGTTTCTACACATAATAGGCTGCGTTCAGAAATTTTATAATTACCCTCAAAAATGCTGTCAATAGCACTTTCAATCCGATTGTTTTGAATAGTTGCCAAAAAGCCCAACCGTCCCGTATTAACACCAATAATAGGTATGGCCAGGTTGCTTACATAGGTAATGGCCCTTAAAATGGTGCCATCGCCTCCAATGCTTATGAGTAAGTCAAACGACTCGTCCAGGGCTTGAAAGGTTTTGATTGGAACCGAAGTTTTGAAATCTAATTGTTCGGTAATAAGCTGAAAGAAGTTTTCCTCAACAAAAACTTCAGATTTTTTTTTAGATAATGCCTCTAGTAATGCGCTAAAAGAAGCTTCGTTGCCTTTGTAATATTGGCTATAAACAGCAATCTTCATGGTCATTATATGTTGAGGTATTTGTTAAGGTATTGTGAGCGCTCTTTTAAATTTTCAATATAGGTATCTTCTTCATGACCAGAAACAATGTTATAACTGTATCTTCTAAAGGTTTGGATAAGGTTGTTAAGTCCAATATTTCCAATTCTAATGGTTACCTGAACAAGGTCATTTTCTATTTTAGATATAAAAGCTCCCAGGATTTTGCCGTCGTTCGATTCAACAATCTGGCTAATTTCACTAAATGAATAATCTTTGATTCCTTTTTCGATAATTAAAGTGCCACCTGGTTCTGAGAAAAATGGTGTTTCATTAAATACACCAATAATGTCATTAAGCTCATAATAGCCTAAATAATTATTCTCTTCATCTAGGACAGGCATGATGTTGCAGGCGTGTTGTGCAAAAGTTTCTATGACTTCCAGCCATTTTGTATTTGATCTGACAAAAAAGTCTTCCAACGCGTGTCTGCAATCTAAAATTGCTTTGTTGGCGTCAAAGCAGTGCACATCGGTTTCTGAGATGCATCCTAAATAAACATTATTATTTTCAATAGGAATATGTGAATAGGTCAATTCATTGAACATCATTTTAAGGTCACCCACCTTGTCATTTATATTCAATGGCTTGATGTCGTTGATAATGTACTCTTTTAGTGGCATTTTATTGAGTTTGTTCTTGCAAAATAATTAAAAATAACTATAATAAGCATTATGTACTTTGTATTTTTGCTCATTTAAATGAAAACTATGACAAAGCTGAGTGTTAATATCAACAAGATTGCCACTCTTAGAAATTCTAGAGGGGGCGATGTTCCAAATGTGGTCCAATTTGCAAGAGATGTCCAAAAGTTTGGAGCTCAAGGCGTGACCATCCATCCTAGGCCCGATGAGCGGCATATTCGATATCAAGATGTGTATGATTTGAAACCAGAAGTTTATACGGAATTTAATATTGAAGGCAATCCAATTCGCCAATTTGTGGATATGGTAATCGAAGTAAAACCAACTCAAGTGACCTTAGTGCCCGATGCCGAAGATGCTATTACATCCAATGCAGGATGGGATACGATTAAGCATAAAGACTTTTTGGTGGATATTGTTAAGGAATTTAAACAAAACGGCATCCGAACTTCTATTTTTGTAGATCCAGTTTTGAAGCAAATTGAAGGAGCAAAAACTGTTGGAACCGATAGAATTGAACTTTATACCGAAGCCTATGCCAACGATTTTAGCTTAGGCAACAAAATGGGAATTAAGCCTTATGTAGACTGTGCGGTTTTGGCAAATGCCTTAGGGCTGGGAATTAATGCCGGTCACGATTTATCTTTGGATAACATCCATTTTTTTAAACAAAATATACCGGACCTTTTAGAAGTTTCCATCGGACATGCTCTAATCTCAGAAAGTTTGTATTTGGGAATTGAAAATGTCATTAATATGTATTTAAGGCAATTGAAATAGGAGTAAGTGAGGTGCTGTTTGGAATTAGTTTTTAGAATTGATTCTCTGTCATCAATCATCCTTCATCAATCAGAAATCGTTAATCAACAGTTATCATGAATCTTTATTCTAATATTTTTGGCAACGGCCAAGCGTTTATTTTTCTCCACGGATTTTTGGGAATGGGCGACAATTGGAAATCCCTTGGCACAAAATTCAGTGAGAATGGTTATGAAGTGCACCTTGTAGATCAACGTAACCACGGTCGTAGTTTTCATAGTGAAGAGCAAAATTATGAGGTGATGGTTGCCGATTTGAAAAGGTATTGTGACACACACCAACTTAAAGATTTTGTGTTGCTTGGGCATTCCATGGGAGGGAAAACAGCCATGTTGTTTGCGGTGCAATATCCCGAACTTGTATCAAAACTGATTGTTGTTGATATTTCGCCACGTTATTATCCAGCACATCATGATGATATTCTCAATGGTTTATCGTCATTAGATTTTCAAACCTTAAAAACAAGAGGAGCAGTTGACGAGGCCTTGAGCCATTATGTATCAAATTTGGGTATTCGGCAATTTTTGCTGAAAAATTTATATTGGAAAGAAAAGGGGTTGCTTGGACTTCGAATTAATCTTCCGGTGTTGGAAAGAAATTCGGCCGAAGTTGGTGAGCCTTTGCCAATGCATTCCAAATTTAACAAAGAAACATTATTTTTACGTGGCGACCGATCAGAATATGTGACCGTGCAAGATGAAGCATTGATCCATGCTCATTTTCCAAAATCAAAAATTGTGACCATCGCAAATGCCGGACATTGGCTGCATGCTGAAAATCCCGCCGATTTTTATACCGAGGTTAATCGTTTTTTAAATTTATAGCGGTTATTTCTTATCTTTATCTAAAACCTAAAACTAAAATGGTATGAATTTTATAATCAGATTATTATTAACCGCCCTAGCCGTGGTTATTTTAGCAAAATTTCTTCCTGGAGTCCAACTTGCAGACGGATTTACATCGGCCATTATTTTGGCAGTTATTTTGGCCCTGTTGAATGCCATAATAAAACCAATTTTGGTTATTTTGACCTTGCCAATAACCATTGTTACTTTAGGTTTGTTCCTTTTGGTCATTAATGCGTTAATCATTCTTTTGGCAGATGAGGTTTTAAGTGGTTTTTCGGTCAATGGTTTTTGGACGGCATTGCTATTTAGCTTGCTTTTATCGTTTTTAGAGTCCGTGCTACATTCGGTGTTAAAAAAGGACTAAAATTGACCTCAAAATCAACTGTTTAAAAACTTTGTTGAAATATAAAAAATATGTAAATTTGCAACCGCATTTTTGACGAGTGGATGGTATGTTTTTAGGTCTGTTTTGGAAATATTTTTAAACCAAATTTAGAAACAATCGATCACCTTTTTAGACTTGTTAACCGATAAAATAAAATGCCATAAGGCTCTATTAATTATAATATGAATATTACAAGAGAAGATATTGACGCATTAAATGCCGTTGTAAAAGTAGATATCGTTAAGGAAGACTATAACGACAAAGTAGAAAAAATACTTACAGATTACCGAAAATCAGCTAATATTCCAGGATTCAGAAAAGGACATGTGCCAATGACGTTGGTAAAGAAGCAATACGGAAAGGCGGTTTTGGTTGATGAGGTCAACAAGCTTTTGCAGGATGCACTCAATAAATACATGACTGAAGAAAAATTGGATGTTTTGGGAAGTCCGTTGCCAAAATCCCAAGATAATTTGGATTGGGATGCTGATTCTTTTTCTTTTGAATTTGAATTAGGTTTGGCGCCAAAATTTGATGTTGATCTTAAAGGTAAAAATGCCATTACCCAATACACTATTGTTGCCGATGATAAAATGATCGATGATCAGGTTGAGCACATCCAAAAACAATATGGTAAATTGATTTCTGAAGATACCGTTTCAGAAAATTCTGAGATTACAGGGGTTTTTGTGAATGAAGAAAAGGAAATCAACAATAAAGCGACTTTTACTTTAGATAAAATAAAGAGTAAAACGGCAGTGAAAGCATTAGTTGGTAAAAAAGTAGGTGACGTTGTGACCTTAAAAACTAAAGGTTTGTTCAATGACGACCACGATTTGATGAGTTTCTTAAAAGTTTCTCATGATGATGCGCACGGATTGGATGTTGAAGTTACGTTGACTATTGATGAAGTAAATACCAGAGAATTGGCCGATTTGGACCAAGAGTTGTTTGATAAATTATTTGGTAAAGGTGTCGTGACTTCTGTTACCGAATTGAAAACAAAAATCAAGGAAGATTCCGAAAAGCAATTTGCACAACAAGGCGATCAAAAATTCTTGAATGATGTGACCGAGTATTTGGTTGAAAACACGAAATTTGACCTTCCGGCAACGTTTTTGCAAAAATGGATCCAAACTGCTGGTGAAGAGCCATTGGATGCTGACCAAGCTAAGGAAGAATACGAAAAGTCAGAAAAAAGTATGCGCTACCAATTGATTGAAGGTAAATTAATTGAAAAATTCGATCTGCAAGTAACTTTTGATGATCTTAAAAGTTTTGTGATAGAAATGGTAAAAGTTCAAATGGCACAATTTGGACAAATGGATCCTCAAGAAAAAGAATTGGAAGATATTGCCGCGCGTATTTTATCTAACAGAGACGAAGTAAAACGTTTGTCAGAGCAGTTGATGAGCCAAAAGTTATTGGAGCTTTACAAAAAAGAAGCCAAATTTAAAGCTAAGGAAATTACTTATGATGATTTTGTAAAAGAGTTTTACAACTAATTATTATAATTAAAATGGTTATATTTATAGCGTAAAACTGTTAGGTTTTACGCTTTTTTTTGACTGTATGGCAGTCATCGATTTACCCCAGTAATTCTGGGGGTTTTATGAATTTAATAACAAGAAATAGTTATGGATTACGGAAAAGAATTTGAAAAATTTGCTATCAAAGATCAAGGAATCAGTAGCACTTATTATAATCAAATCATGAACAGTATGTATCCTGTCGGTTTGACGCCTAATATTATTGAAGAACGCCAAATGAATGCAGTAGCGATGGACGTGTTTTCGAGACTTATGATGGATCGAATCATTTTTATGGGTACAGGCATCAATGATCAAGTGGCAAATATTATTCAGGCCCAGTTGTTGTTTTTGGAAAGTACAGATGCTTCTAAGGATATTCAAATTTATATCAACTCTCCTGGTGGTAGTGTGTATGCCGGTCTTGGTATTTATGATACCATGCAACTTATTAAACCAGATGTTGCTACTATTTGCACAGGCATGGCAGCGTCAATGGGTGCTGTATTATTATGTGCTGGCGCAAAAGGGAAACGTAGTGGGTTGACTCACTCTCGTGTGATGATCCACCAACCTTTGGGAGGTGCACAAGGTCAGGCGAGTGATATTGAAATTACAGCACGAGAAATCATCACCCTTAAAGAAGAACTTTACAAAATCATTAGCAAGCACACCGGTCAGGATTACGACAAAGTGTACAATGATAGCGATCGGGATTACTGGATGAAAGCCGATAAAGCCAAAGAATATGGTATGATTGATGAGGTGTTAGCTGGTGCTAAAAGTTAGTAATTTTCAAACGATCAATTGAATAAGAATTTGAAAATTTAGAAATATAAAAGTTATGGCAAAGGAAGTATTAGAATGTTCGTTTTGTGGTAGGAAAAAGCCAGAAACCAATTTACTGATTGCAGGATTGGATGCGCATATTTGCGATCGCTGCATTGAGCAAGCCCATGGTATTGTTTTAGAAGAGTTAAAACAAAGTGGCAATGCCGAGTTGTCCGCCGAATTGATGCTCAAAAAACCTATGGAAATCAAGCATTTTTTGGATGAATATATCATTGGTCAAAATTATACCAAGCGTGTGATGTCTGTTGCGGTTTATAATCATTATAAACGTTTGTTGCAGCCCGCAAGCAAAGACGATATCGAAATTCAAAAAAGTAATATCGTTATGGTTGGACAAACCGGAACGGGAAAAACGCTTATGGCAAAAACCATTGCAAAAATGCTTAACGTGCCTTTAGCCATTGTTGATGCTACGGTTTTGACCGAAGCGGGCTATGTAGGTGAAGACGTTGAAAGTATTTTGACACGGTTGTTGCAAGCCGCAGACTATAATCTTGAAAAGGCAGAAAGAGGGATTGTTTTTATTGATGAAATTGATAAAATAGCACGTAAAAGTGATAATCCTTCTATTACCAGAGATGTTTCGGGCGAAGGAGTCCAACAAGGTTTATTAAAACTGCTAGAAGGCACCGTCGTTAATGTTCCACCAAAAGGAGGACGTAAGCACCCGGATCAAAAGTTTATTGAAGTGAATACTGAGCATATTTTGTTCATTGCTGGTGGAGCATTTGATGGGATTGATCGCATCATTTCAAAACGTCTTAATATGGCGGCCATTGGTTATAAAGCTGCATCGCAAGAAGATGTTGTCGATAAGGATAATTTGCTACAATACATCATTCCAAAAGATTTGAAGGACTATGGATTAATTCCTGAAATCATTGGGCGTTTACCAGTATTGAGTTATATGGATCCTTTGGATGCCGAAACGTTAAGAGCTATTTTGACAGAGCCTAAAAATGCCATTATCAAACAGTATAAAAAGCTATTTGAAATGGATGATATTAAGTTTTCGATTACCGATGACGCCTTAGATTTTATTGTTGACCGAGCTATTGAATATAAGTTGGGCGCAAGAGGTTTAAGATCACTTTGTGAAGAGATTCTAACCGATGCCATGTTTGAAATGCCAAGCAGTAAAGTGAAAAAACTTCATGTGACCAAGGAATATGCCGAAGATAAATTAAGCAAAACCACCATAAAAAGATTAAAGGCGGTATCTTGAGACGGAGCAACTTGATATAAAAAAACAAAACCACTCTCTTCAGAGTGGTTTTTATTTCTTTTTGGATTTAAAAACTAATATTGCAAAAAACAATGTTTTAAATATATTTACAAAGGAGGGGATATTTTATGCTTCGTGCGGCATTATAAGATGAACATTTTGAGGCGTTTTATTGCGCTCAATACTGTAAATATAGATGCTTATTTGATACATAAAAACTTGAAGTCCTGTTTTTAGACCAACCCGTCTTTATTTTCGTTATAAAAATAAATTTTGCCAATTTAAACGCTAAACAGCGTTATACATTTAATTCCAACAAAGCATCTAAATATTGCCTTGTATTGGATAATCGAGGGACTTTATGTTGTCCGCCCAACTTGTTTTCTTGCTTCAGCCAATCATAAAATAACTGTGGTCTTGCTAAATTTATTTTTGGATTATTAAGCGTAATGTTATTATAGCGTTTTGCTTCATAATCGGAATTTAAAGATTTTAAAGTAGTGTCTAATAGGTCATTAAAATGATCCATGTCTTGAGGTGGTGTTTTGAACTCAATGAGCCATTCGTGTGCACCTTTTTCTTTACCTTCCATAAAAATAGGAGCCACTGTATAATCTACTATTTGTGCATTTGTTTTTTTGCACACCTTCTTTAATGCGTCTTCTGTGTTTTCGATAATTAATTCTTCGCCAAACACATTAATATGGTGCTTGGTGCGGCCACTTACCTTTATACGATAGGGCGATAATGAGGTGAACCGTACGGTGTCTCCAATTTTATAACGCCAAAGACCAGCATTGGTAGTAATGACCACGGCGTAGTTTTTGTGTTTTTCAACCTCTCCAAGTGGAATGATCTTTTGTTCTGGAGTGCCATAAGTGTCCATTGGAATGAATTCATAAAAAATCCCATAATCTAACATGAGCAATAGCTCACTCGAATTATTTTGATCTTGAATGGCAAAAAAACCTTCCGAAGCATTATAGATTTCATAATATCTGAAATCTTTATTCGGTAAGATTGTTTTGTATTGATCAACATAAGGCAAGAAACTTACACCACCATGAAAATAGACTTCCAGATTGGGCCAAACTTCAAAAATATTCGTCTTTTTTGTCGTTTCCAAAACGTTGTTCAAAAGCACTAACATCCATGAAGGGACGCCAGCCAGACTCGTTACATTTTCATTAATGGTTTCATTGACAATGGCTTGCATTTTATATTCCCAATCGCTCATTAACGACACTTTATTGCTGGGTGTGCTACTAAATTCGGCCCAGAAAGGCATATTGTCAATTAAAATCGCCGATAAATCACCAAAAACAGTTCCGTTCTCTCTATAAAGTTCTTTGCTTCCGCCAAGTCTGAGGCTTTTTCCTGTAAACAATTGCGCATTTTCGTTATTGTTTAGGTACATACATAATAAATCCTTGCTCGCGGCATAATGGCAATCTTCAAGAGATTCGGCGCTCACCGGAATAAATTTGCTCTTGGCATTGGTGGTTCCGCTCGATTTTGCGAACCATCTAATAGGTGTTGGCCAGAAAATATTGTTTTCTCCTTTACGCGCTCTTTCAATATCAGCTTGATTTTCTTCGTAAGTCGAAATGGGAAGTCGTTCTGTAAAAATTTTATAATCGGTAATGCTGGAAAAATCATATTTCTTACCAATTTCTGTATCTTTTGCTGAGGTAAGTAAATCTTGAAGTAACTCATTCTGTACTTCGTTAGGGTATTTTAAAAATAAATCAATTTGATGGAATCGCTTTTTTAAGAACCATGAGGCAATTGAATTAACTAATGGAATTGGCATATTTGTAGTATCTTTAAAAACTAAAAGTAACACTTTTTTTAAATTAATTCTTCTAAATAATTTTTTAAATAAATGACCTATCAAGGAGTTTTAACCAAAATGGAAACGGAGTTTTCAACGCCTATCCAATATTATCTTGTTTTTGAGAATGACTTCATTAATTTGAATCAACTGTTGGATAAAACGATTGCCATTCAATTTGTAGGATACCAATGCCTTAACTGCAAACTCAACAAACAAATTTATAGACAGGGTTTTTGCAAAAGCTGCTTTTTTGATATTCCTCAAGCCGCCGATTGGATTATGCATCCCGAATTGAGTACCGCACATTTAGGCAAGGAAGATCGTGATTTGGAATACGAAAAACGAGTGCAATTGCAGCCGCATATTGTGTACTTGGCAAATTCGAGTAATATAAAAGTAGGAGTGACCCGAAAAAGTCAAGTGCCTACGCGATGGATAGACCAAGGTGCACATGAAGCCATTGAAATTGTTGAAGTGCCCAATAGGTATTTGGCGGGTATTACTGAGGTGGCCCTTAAAGATCATGTGGCCGATAAAACCAATTGGCGCACGATGCTAAAAAATGAAATTGTTGATGAAAATTTAGTGGATTGGCGCGACCGTCTAAAACCATATATCCCTGAAGAAGTATTGGATTATTTTATTGCCAATAATGAAGAAACCAATATCGAATTTCCGGTTCTAAAATACCCAGAAAAGCCAATCAGCCTGAATTTAGTTAAAACACCAAATTATCAAGGTGTTTTAAAAGGCATCAAAGGACAGTATCTCATTTTTGAGGATGGAACAGTTTTCAACATAAGATCTAATGAGGGATTTGTCATTGCACTTTCGGTGATGTAATGGTTTTTATTAACAATACTTTACAGGAATTTACTTTTTGAAGCCTTTATGTTTTTGTAACTTAATAGCATGAAAGCAATGTCGCAGGACTGGCGGTCTTTCTTGAAATTAAAGCGCTAAATTATTGATTTACAAATATATTGTGATCAGGATGTTTGGCACGAGAAGCCTGATCTTTGGACTGCAACTGCGGCTGACTTTTTTAGAATCCAATAAAATCTCTAGAAAAAGAAATCATGAAAATTCCAGTACTTTTTTATATAGTTCTTGCCACGATATTACTAGTGCTATTGGTTATTATGTTGGTTATGGATATGCCCTTTAATTGGGTGTTTTTTATGACTTGTGTAGGAGAAGTGTTGGTAATCTTTATGGTATATAAAGTTTTGCGAGATAAGTATGCTACCAAAAAAACCTTTGACGATTTTTACGAAGATCATCCCATAGGTAAAGAAGAGCGTCAGCTTCGAAAATAAAAAAAAATCACGCAATGCGTGATTTTTTTTTATTTTAAAACCTAAGGAAACTACATGTTTTCCAAATCTCTTAAACTTTGTATATAAGACGCTTTTTGCATCTGACGCCTTTTTCTTACCGATGGTTTGGTGAAATATTGATTTTCCCGTAACGTCTGCATAACTTTAACATTTCTGTGTTTACGCTTATAGCGCTTAATAGCGCGCTCAATATTTTCGCCTTCTTTAATTTCAATTCTTAACATAAATAGTGTTTATTGTACAAGTAATGTGTTTAGGTCTATCCTAAATACGTTTTTAATATTCTGCTTTTTGAAGTGTGCTTTAGTCTTCGGATGCCTTTTTCACGAATTTGACGAACTCGTTCTCTGGTCAAATCAAAAGTTTTGCCAATTTCATCCAAGGTCATTGGCGGTTGGTTGCTCAATCCAAAATTTAAGCGGATGACATCGCTTTCTCTTTGCGAAAGGGTGTCGAGTGCGCGATCAATTTCCAAACTCAAGGATTCATTCATTAATACTTGATCTGGCCTTGGAGAATCACCAGAAGAAACAACATCATATAAACTTGAGGTTTCTCCTTCTTTTAAAGGTGCATCCATCGAAACATGTCGTCCAGAGTTTCGCATAGATTCCTTAACATCTTTTACGGTCAAATCCAATTCCTTAGCAATTTCTTCAGGACTTGGTGGACGTTCGTGGGTTTGCTCTAAAAACGAATATGCTTTATTGATTTTATTGATGGAACCAATTTTATTTAAAGGCAATCTGACAATTCGAGATTGTTCGGCTAATGCTTGAAGAATGGCTTGGCGAATCCACCAAACCGCATATGAAATAAATTTAAATCCTCGCGTTTCATCAAAACGTTTGGCTGCTTTAACCAAACCTGCATTACCTTCATTGATTAAATCGGGTAGGGTCAAGCCTTGGTTTTGATATTGTTTTGCAACTGAAACAACAAAACGGAGGTTGGCCGTTGTAAGCTTGTCCAAAGCTTTCTGATCGCCAGCTCTAATTCGTTGTGCTAACTCTACTTCTTCATCTGCAGTAATTAATGGCAGCTTACTAATATCTTGTAAATACTTATCTAAAGATTTAGATTCTCTATTAGTAACCTGCTTCGTAATTTTTAATTGCCTCATCTATTCTTTCCGGTTTTATATAAGTTAACCTACATAATAACTTTTTAAATGACAAAAGCAAATACTCTCACATTACTTTAACATAAAACGCTGATTTTCTTGAAATTCATCGTGGTTTTGAATAAAATCCTCCAATTTCTATTTTTTTTGACCTTGTTTTTTGGCTTTAATTAATCGTGTCGGTTTTCTTTTTATTCTTGTTGAAAATATCTTTCAGCGTATTTTTAATAGCCTCACCGCTATTTTTTGTGCTGTCTTTCTTGATAGGTGTCTTTGGCGTAGTGACGATGGTAGAATCTGAAGTTGTAGTTTCTGGAGTTTCCGTTTTATCCTTTGATCCACCCAGAACGCCACCTAATAAATCTTTGATCTTATCAGTGCCTTTACCAATCAATTTCTGTTTTTCAATTTCAACAAGTTGTTTGGTCAAATTACTAATGCCACTTGTTAAATCTGTTGAAACTTTTGGGTCTGTAAAGGATCCCGAAATATTAGCCGTTATCGGAATAGCTATTTTGTTGACTTCATTGTCATTAATCTTTCCGATAAGACGATTGACTTCGCCGCCTAAATAGGCTGCAGGTATATCAAAAACCGCGTTATAAGACATGGTTTGGTCAAAGCCGTGCGCTCCTGAAACCACAATACCAATATCTTTATATTTTAAGTTGAAAGGTTTGACATTGACTTTTCCGTTGGCAAATTCCAAATTGGCTTTTAAATCGTGCAAATCCAATTTTCCAAAATCGATAAAATTAAAAGCATCATCGAGTTTTGATAATAACGGACTGGCTTTTTCATCAATTTTGGTGGTCAGCAATTCGGCTGCTGCCGATCCTGAAATTGTATTCATGTTCGGTGAGAAATCTTTGTCGAGCGTTCCTGATAGTTGGATGTTGCTGTTCAATTTTCCTTGAAGTACTTTGGCGATCGGTGCTAAATTTTGCAATAAATCCAAGTCCTTAAAAGATTTTGAAATGTCAAAACTATTGACATCCAAAGACATGCTAAAGGATGGGGTGTCAGATTTTGTATTGACATTTCCTGAAACAGCCAAAATACCATCAAATAGACTTGAACTTAAATTATTAATAGTGGCTTGCTGATCTTTTATGGTCAAAACTCCTTTTACGTTTTTTAAATTGAGATTGTCGTAAATAACGTTGTTGGCATTGGCGGTAATTGTGCATTCCAAAAATCCAGGGATTTTTAAACTTTCAGTGGTTGTGCTTGTTTGTGTATCTGAGACTGTTGTTTCATCTTCGTCGCTCATAAAATCATTAAGTGCCAAGGTATTGGAGTTGAGTTTAAAATCGCCTTTGAGATTGACCTTTTTACTCATCATAAAACCAATCAAATTATGGATGGTTCCGGTTGCCGAGAGATCGCTTTTTCCTGTTTTAGCATCAAAACTATTTAAAGAAACCGTTGAAGGATTGAACGTCATATCTGCTTTTGCAATATGCAACGGCTGGTTCAAGGCATCTGATGTGAATGTCAAATTGTTGATACTGGCGTTTCCTGAAGCTTTGATTCTGTCGTAAGCATTGGTTTCAATGGCGTTCATGTCAAAAGCAGTATGCAGTTTTGCTTTTAAAATGCCGCTCAATTCATTGTCAAGTTCCAACGGATAAGCTTTGGTAATATTGGCCAAGTTCAAAGTGCCGTCCAAATCGGCCATAACGGTCATGTTTCCTGTAAGATTTTTAATCAACGCAGAAGATTTAAAAACGTCGCTATCAATTTTAAAATTGAGTGTGTTAATGGCAACGTAAGTGTCATCCATATTTCCGGTTTTGTTTATAATTTCGGTATCAATGACAATGTTTTCAACACGTTTAGGTAAATCAGGATATTTAAAAGATGCATTGTCTGATTTTATGCTGATGTCCAAAGTCGGAATCGTGGTTTCGGTCATTTCACCTTTAACGATGCCATTAATTTTGAAATCGCCTGTGGTATCTACATTTTCCAAACTTTTGGAGTAAGTTTCTGGAATTAATGCTAAAAAATCTTTAAACGAAGACCCTGTGTTTTTAAATGAAATGTCAATATTTTGTCCATCGTCCAATAATTGTACAAAGCCATCAAACTCAATTGGCAATTGATTGATCTGTGCTTTGTTTTCCTTGAAAAAATATTTTTGAGCATTGAGATCCATGCCAATCAAGGCGTCCAACTTCACTGGATTATTTTTCAGGTAATTGGTGCTATCCATGGTAAAGCTCACGTTGGCTTCCGATTTTGTATCCAATTCAGAAATGTCGCCCGAAAAAGTGCCTTTGCCAGAATGGTTTAATTCGGTTAGATAAAACTGCATGTTGGAGCCCATGTCAATATAGGTCAACGCGCTATTTTTTATGCTATAGTCTTTAATGTCAAAAGAAAATGCAGAGTCGGATGTTGTTTCTTCTTGTGCAGTGTCACTTTCTTTGGTAATATCATAATTGACATTGCCAGCAGCATCGGTTTTTAAAGTTAAAAGTGCTTCGTTGACGTTAATTGAATTGATGACAATTGCTTCGTCTGCCGATTTGAAAAGTTCTTTTACAGACATCGTAAAATTGATATCTTTTGCGGTAAGAAATGTTTCGTCCTTAAAAGGTTCAAAATTGGTGATGACCAAATCGCTGACCGACACATGAGCTTGCGGAAAACTCTTGAACAAGCTTAAGCTTACATCACTAAATTCGACATTCGCATTGAGGTTTTGATTGATGAAGTTTTTCACCATATCTTTTATTTGCGATTGAAAAATAAAGGGCGATACAACTAAGAGAATAATGATAACTAATAAGCTGATTCCGGTAATTTTTAGAAACTTTTTCATTGAAAATTCAGTTTTTATTTTCACTCAGTGAAAAACAATTGTTAAGTAGGTATATATACGCAAAGTTTAGTGCAAAAGTTGGATAAATGTTAAAATTTAATAAAACTTTAGCAGTTTTTTAAGCCGATTTCTAAGTTATGTTTTTTAAAGAACACTTTAAATTATTATGGCTTGGACTTGATATTTAATAGAAAATCCAAAGGAAGCATTGTTGAAATCCGTTTTTGTCCAAAATCACCACTAAAAAACAGTTGTTCGGCTGGCGAATGGATCCCATAATTATCGATAAAAAACACGCTATGCTCAGTATCCATTGGGATTAATGCAGATTGTAAATCTTTATTATATAATACAACTAATTTATTGTGTTTTATTTCAAATTTCTGCCATCCATTATCATTTTTTGAAACCTCCAGATATTTGTAGGGCGGTACAGGAAAATGGAGTTCTGATCCATTGGAACTGTCATTTACAAAAATTTCAAAGTTGTTTTCTGTAAGTTGCTCTTTTGATAAGGCGCGCATAAATTGTAATACCGAACCTTCATAGGCTATTTCTCTTGCTTTTTGATGTTTGTTTTTAGTCTTCTTGTTTAATTCAGAAAATGAACTGGTTCCACTGTAAAACACACTTTCCACCAGTTGCCAGCCGTTAAGACTTGGTTTGAATTGAATTTCAAAATCAACAATCGTATAGGCAACTTTATAGCCCAAATGATCATTTTTTATTTGAATTGGCACGTCTGAACTTGCTAAAAGTAGATTTTTTGAGGGTAGGTAAATGAGCTTTAAAGCCTCTTCATTTAAAATCCTACAGTCTTTGGCAGCAAGATCTCTACCCAAAAACTCACGTTTAAAATATCTCATTTTTTTCTCCCTGCTCCAATCGTCATTTTCAATATAAACGGCATCTAAAGATTCGGCCTTTTCTGTGAGAGAGATTGTAGGTGTGTTCTGAAGTTTTTCTTGCGAAAAATATTGAGTTTCATAACCCAAATAACTCACTACAATAGTTGCTTGTGTTGTAACTTTTGATGGCAGGCTGAATTCGCCTTTGGCATTGGTCACCGCGCCAATAGTAGTGCCATCGTAATAAATGGTTACACTTTCTAAAGGTGCATTAGTGAGTGCATCAACAATTTTCCCGATTATGGATTGGGAATATCCAAAAGCCGTAATAAGAAAGCAAATCAATAAAAGAAGGCGCGTTTTTGGTGTCAATTTTAATTATTGCTTTGTTGGAATGTTCAGATATGTCTAAGTTGTCTTAGTTTCAAAAGTATAAATGATTTTGTAGAATGTCATCAAACGTTCGTCATTTATTTTTTTGAATAACATTTCTGTCAAAAATAAATTTCTATAATAGCAGCATGGATTTTTTTCAATCAAAATAGTGTTTAAAGTGGTTTTGTTTTCTTTATTTTGGCGATAATTATGGATCAAAATCACAACGTTTATATCGCGCTTGGCAGTAATAAAGGCGACCGAATGAAACATCTGCAAGATGCGGTTGACCTTGTGTTTGAGCATGTCGGAAAAATAAATAGTATATCTAGAGTATACAACACGCCTGCTTTAGGTTTTGGAACTGACGCCTTGGTTGACGATTTTTATAATGCCTGTATTTTTGTTGAAACGCGATTTTCTGCTGAAAATGTCATGCAAACATTATTGGAGATTGAAACTGAGCTTGGGCGTACACGACATTCAAGTGAGGTTTATGAGTCTAGGACTATTGATTTGGATGTTGTTTTTTATGATGATCTTGTGCTTGATTCAAAATTAATTACCACGCCACATCCGCAAATGCATAAGCGCAAGTTTGTGTTGCAGCCCTTACTTGATATTGCGCCAAAAACTGTCCATCCCAAATTTGGCAAAACCGTAGCAGAGCTTTTGGAGCTTTGTGAAGATGACAGTGCCATTGAGTTGGTTAATATTTGGTTAAAAAGTCCGATGAAGCAGTTTGATTTTGGTGGTTATGATTATATCGCAATCGAAGGTAATATTGGTGCCGGAAAAACCAGTTTGGCGCATCAGATTTCACATGATTTTAATGGAAAATTAATATTAGAACGGTTTGCCGATAATCCATTTTTGCCCAAGTTTTATGACGAACCACAGCGTTATGCTTTTACCTTGGAAATGTCCTTTTTGGCCGACAGGTATCAGCAAATCAGTGATGATTTATCGCAGTTGGATTTGTTCAAGGATTTTATGGTGAGCGATTATGATATATTTAAATCGTTGATTTTCTCTAAAATAACTTTGCCCGAAGACGAATTCCGTCTTTATAGAAAATTGTTTTATTTAATGTATAAAGATATTGCCAAACCCGATTTATACATCTATTTATATCAAAATACAGAGCGTTTGCAAGAAAACATCAAAAAGCGTGGCCGTGATTATGAACAGAATATTGCTAACGATTATCTTGAAAAAATTAATTCAGGATATTTGGAATTTCTAAAAAATCAAACAGAACTCAACGTGAAAATCATCGATATTTCCAATCGTGATTTTGTAGAAAACAGGGCAGACTATATATGGATTTTAAGGCAAATATGTAATAAGACATAATGTTTAGAGGGTTAAAGCTCAAAGTTATGTTGAAGCTTTACAGAGGTTAAAGATGAAAAATTAGAATTCGAAACCTATGGTTAAGCATCTTTGTATGAACTTTTTTAATTCTGTTTCTGTATTTTACAGAAAACATCCCAAACCACAATGCCACAGCTCACAGAAATGTTTAAGGAGTGTTTGGTGCCAAATTGGGGAATTTCTAAAACTAAATCACTTGCACTGACTACGTTTTGAGATACGCCTTTCACCTCATTGCCAAACACCAAAGCATATTTTTGCTTGGGTTTTGGATTAAATTCATTGAGCATAATTGCGTTTTCAGTTTGTTCAATAGATGCAACGACAATATGTTCTGATTGCAATTGCGCAATCACATCGATGGTATTTTCAGCATATTCCCAAGCAACGGTTTCGGTACTTCCCAAAGCGGTCTTATGAATGTCTTTATGTGGAGGTGTAGCCGTAATGCCACACAGGTAAATTTTTTCAATCAAAAAAGCATCGCTAGTCCTAAATACAGATCCGATATTGTTTAAACTTCTAATATTGTCCAATACAATAATTAAAGGTGTTTTTTTTATCGTTTTAAATTCATCAACACTCAATCGGTCGAGTTCGCTGTTTTTTAATTTTCTCATCGAGCATATTTATTATCATTCCCACGAAGGTGGAAATCTCATTGTTTTATTTCAACACACTAATGTGCAAATCTGTGCGAGAATTAATTTTACGGAGGATTTTTTGATTTCTCCAAAATCTATCGGAATTCAATTTCGGCTTCAATTTTATAAATAAAACACAGATAACGCTGATTTAGCCGGTTTTACTCATTTTTATAGCATATCTAAATTTGTTCAATTTCTTGCGTTATCAGGATCACAGGTTGATACTGATTGTTTTTGAGTAATTATTTTTGCGTCTTCGCGTCTCTGCGAGCCATTTTCAAATTTCAATCAATTTCGACTTCAGCTTCAATTTCGACTTCAATTTCATCTTGGCATATGCCATACCATCGAGTTTCACAAAACAGGATTATATTGTAAATAACTTCTGCACCTGCCATTTCTCAAAACCTCAAATAATAAGTAACTTAGCCGTCCTGATATTTAGGGCAAAAATACTACTTAAAAATATAAACATTGGCTAAAAAAGAAAAGAAGGAAACTCCGTTAATGAAACAATACAATGCTATAAAAGCAAAGTATCCTGATGCCTTGTTGCTTTTTAGGGTGGGCGATTTTTATGAAACTTTTGGTGAGGATGCTGTAAAAGCCGCAAAAATATTAGATATTATATTAACAAAGCGAGGTGCCGGAAGTGAATCGGAAACTGAACTTGCCGGATTTCCTCATCATTCCTTAAATACCTATTTACCAAAATTGGTCAAAGCCGGTTGCCGCGTCGCTATTTGTGATCAGTTGGAAGATCCTAAGCAAACAAAGACCATTGTAAAACGTGGTGTAACGGAACTGGTAACTCCAGGAGTGGCGTTGAATGACGATATTTTGAGTTCTAAGTCCAATAATTTTTTGGCGGCCGTCTGTTTTGGTAAAAATTTGATTGGTGTTTCTTTTTTAGATGTTTCTACAGGAGAATTTCTCATTTCCCAAGGCAATTCAGAATATGTGGATAAACTGCTCCAAAATTTTGCACCAAGTGAAGTTCTAATATCCAAACCCAAACGGAACGAATTTAAGAATGTCTTTGGAGCCAATTTCCATACATTTTATATGGAAGACTGGGTGTTTCATGATGATTATGCCAACGAGACTTTGCTGAAGCATTTTCAGACCAAATCTTTAAAAGGTTTTGGTGTTGATGATCTCTATGAAGGTGTTATCGCTGCTGGTGCCATTTTACATTATTTGAGCGAAACCCAGCACCATAGATTGCAACATATCACTTCATTGCAGCGGATCAACAAAGATCAGCATGTTTGGATGGATCGGTTTACGATAAGAAATTTGGAGCTTTACCAGTCCAATAACCAAAATGCCGTGACGTTGATTGATGTTATTGATCGGACGATTTCTCCCATGGGCGGACGGTTGTTAAAGCGTTGGTTGGCATTGCCATTGGTTGATATGGAAAAAATAAATCAGCGTCATGAGGTGGTTCAATATTTTTTGGACGATTCTGTAGTTCTGAAAAAAATCCAAAATCATATTAAGCATATTGGTGATATTGAACGGCTCATTTCAAAAGTTGCAACGGTTAAAATAAGTCCAAGAGAAGTGGTGCAATTAAAAAATGCTTTAGAAGCGATTGTACCTATAAAAGCGCTCACTCAAAACACCGACAATAAAGCCATACAGTATATTGGTGATAGTTTGGAACCTTGTGAAGAGTTGCGCCAACGCATCAAAACCACTTTAAATGAAGAAGCACCCGTAAATATTTTAAGAGGGAATACCATTGCTTCCGATTTTTCTTCGGAATTGAAAGAATTGAGAGCTTTATCAACCTCTGGGAAGGATTATTTGGATGCGATGTTGGAGCGCGAAAGCAAACGTACAGGTATTTCATCGCTCAAAATCGCCTCCAATAACGTATTCGGGTATTATATTGAAGTACGCCATTCGCACAGAGATAAAGTGCCAGCCGATTGGATCCGGAAGCAAACCTTAGTCAATGCCGAGCGTTATATCACTGAAGAACTAAAGGAATACGAAACCAAAATTCTGGGTGCCGAAGAGCGCATTTTGGATATTGAGCAACAATTGTTTTCAGAATTGGTGCAATGGATTGGACAATTTATCCAGCCTGTTCAGAAAAACTCAGCATTAATCGCGCAATTGGATTGTTTGTGCGGTTTTGCCCAATTGGCTTTTGACAATAAGTACACACGTCCGGAAATCAATGAAAGTTTTGCATTGGACATCAAAAACGGAAGACATCCAGTTATTGAAAAACAATTGCCACATGGCGAACCTTATATAGCCAATGATGTTTATTTAGATCGGGAGCAACAACAAATCATCATGATTACCGGACCAAATATGTCGGGTAAATCGGCTATTTTACGTCAAACGGCTTTAATCGTGTTGTTGGCACAAATGGGAAGTTTTGTCCCTGCCGAACATGCTAAAGTTGGGTTGACCGACAAGATTTTTACAAGAGTAGGAGCAAGTGATAATATATCGATGGGTGAATCGACGTTTATGGTGGAAATGAATGAAACCGCATCTATTTTGAATAATATTTCTGAAAGAAGCTTGGTTTTGTTGGATGAAATTGGTCGTGGTACCAGTACTTACGATGGTATTTCGATTGCGTGGGCTATTAGCGAATATCTTCATGAGCATCCAAGTAAGGCCAAAACACTATTTGCAACCCATTATCACGAGCTGAATGAAATGACCGAAACCTTTCCACGTATTAAAAACTTCAACGTTTCAGTAAAAGAGTTAAAGGATAGTGTTCTTTTTTTAAGGAAATTGGTGGAAGGCGGAAGTCAGCATAGTTTTGGAATTCATGTCGCTAAAATGGCCGGAATGCCACAACAGGTCATTCATCGTGCCAATAAAATTTTGAAGCAATTGGAGAAATCCCACAGCAGTGAAGAATTGACCAATAAAGTGCGAACGCTTGAAAATGACATGCAGTTAAGCTTTTTTAATCTGGATGATCCTTTGTTAGAGCAAATTAAGGAAGAAATCGTTAACATCGATATTGATGTTTTGACGCCTGTGGAAGCACTTATGAAATTGAATGAAATTAAGCGCATGTTGTTGAAAAAGAAACGCGCATAAAAAAAACATATTTTTTTAGCTAAAAGGCTTTGCCATTCTACAAAATGTATTAAATTTGCCCTCGCAATGCCGATAGGTGTTGAACAAGTTCTTAAAAAGAATTGTAATAATGCGAAAATAGCTCAGTTGGTAGAGCGCCACCTTGCCAAGGTGGAGGTCGCGGGTTCGAATCCCGTTTTTCGCTCAATACCAAAAGCAAGAGTATGGATTTCGCAGCTGCGAAACATTGTTTAAACAATGGATACTTTGTGAGTCTGCTCAAGTGGTGGAATCGGTAGACACGCCGGACTTAAAATCCTGTGTCCATTAGGACGTGCGGGTTCAAGTCCCGCCTTGAGTACATAGCCTTGATAATCAAATGATTGTCAAGGTTTTTTTGTTTAGTAGATTGTACGATTTTTGTACGGCCGTATGTTTCTGCTCTTAACTAAATTTTGATATTTACGCCATGTTATGCTATAAAAAAACCCAACGCAATGTTGGGTTTTTTCGTTTTCGTCAAATACCTTGTTGTCTTGCCAAACAAGTTTTCTTTTGGATTATTCTATAACCTTACCAGCTTTTTCTTTAGCTTCTTTAGCTTTTTTTGCGGCATCATCAGCAATATCTTTTGCTTTCTTGGCGCCGTCTTCAGCTATTTGACCTGCTTTTTCTTTAACTTCATTTGCTTTTTCGCCAACTGCTTTGGCCGCATTGTCAATTTTATTCCCTGCTTCTTTTGCCTCAGCCTCAGCTTTGTCAATGGCATCTTCTGCTTTCTCTTTTACCGTTTTGGCTTCATCAGAGATGGCATCTTTAGCGTTGTCAATAGCGTCACCAGCTTTATCTAAGGCGTCATCGGCCGCATCCATGGCATCATCTGCCGTATTTTCAATAGAATTGCCAAGTTCGTCGGTTTTTGTTTGTGTATCTCTACATGAAGTGAAGGTCAGACCAAAGGCTAATACTAAGGCTGTACTTAATAATAATTTTTTCATTGTGATTGTTTTAGTGTTATTTTAATGTAAGTTGGTGAATCATTTTAAGATCCAGTTTTAACTTATTTACGAATAAACTTCATGATTTGGATGACGGCGTCTTTGTTTTTTTTGATAAATAATGCGTTTAATTGACCCAATTCCTTTCTTTTTTGTGGATTTTCTATCAATTTATCAAGAATTTGATAAAGTTCTTGTTGGTTTTTAATGGAAATAACACCGCCATTATCTATCATTTGAAATGCTTCGGGGAATTTTTTATAGTTTTTTCCAATAATCACTGGAACGCCAAATGCGGCAGGTTCCAAAATGTTATGAAGCCCCGTTGAGCCCATGGCGCCACCCACATAGGCAATGTCGGCATAACTATAAATTTTGCTCAAAATTCCAATGGTATCCACTATAAAAACATCAAATTCCGGTAGGTTTTTATTGTCCTTTTCTGAAAACAAAACTGTTTTTTTGTTAAGTTGCCCGATAAAGTTTTCTATTTGATGGCTTTTTATATTATGCGGCGCGATGATGAATTTGATATTTTTTGATTCTGATCTGTTAATGTAATTTATAAATAAGCTTTCATCCTCTGGCCATGAACTTCCGATTACCACACCTAATTTTCCGTCTTTAAATTGCTCAATAAATGGTAAGGTGTTATCCTGAAGCAATTGGTCGGAAACCCGATCATAACGCGTATCGCCAGCAACAGTAACATTATTTAAGTTGATGGTATGTAATAAATGTTTTGAATTTTCATTTTGAACAAAAATATGTTCAAAAGTGCGTAAAGCGTTCCGCATCATCCGTCCATAAAACCTAAAGTAAGATTGTTCTTTTCTGAAGGTTGCCGAAATCAAAATGGCTCTTAGATTGTTCTTTTTTAATTCGTTGAGATAATTGGGCCAGATATCATATTTCACAAAGATGGTCAACTCTGGATTCACCAGTTGTATAAAACGTTTGGCATTGGCTTTTGTGTCCAGCGGAAGATAAACTACCATATCTGCAACGTCGGTATTTTTCCGAATTTCATAGCCTGATGGAGAAAAGAAGGTCAATACGATTTTATGATCCGGATTTTCCTTCCGAAGTTGTTTGAAAATAGGAAGTCCTTGCTCATATTCTCCCAAAGAAGCACAATGAAACCAAAAGATGTGGTCGTTCGTGTTTATATGCTCTTCTAAAATAGCAAACGTTTTTGAGCGTCCTTCAACGCCCATTTTTATTTTTTTATTGAAAGAAGCTAGGATTTTCAGAAAAAATCCTGTGCTAAATAAGGCTATGTTGTAAAGTAATTTCAAGAAGAATGATTTGTGCTAAAATACATTTCTTTCTATTATGTAGCTTTAAAAATACTATTGAATTTTCAGACTGATGTATCCTGATCAAATGAATTTGCCAATTGAAAAATAAATTAAACCTTTAGGAATGATTGGTATAAGAAATGCAATTTTGTAATTTCGCTACTTCATAAAGCCAAAGAAACTTAGACAAATAATCTAATTTGCGTTTGAATAGCTAACAGCTTTTTATCCATGTTTCATTTAATATTCTGTTTGTGAAGTTTCCGATTTTTTATCTATAATTAATGTTAAATGCTTATATTTATAGTAAATATAAATTTCATATTCACGATTTAATCGAAAATTATATGAAATCAAAACTACTCCTTTTGTTTTTTTTCTTCGGCTTTAGACTGATTATGTTTGGTCAGATTTGTGGCACATCATCGTATAGCAATGAAAGTCAATTACAAAAATTAAAATCTCAAAAATCAAATAACCAATATCTTGCTAGTTCCACAGGTATTTGCGTGAACGTAAATTTCCTTATTGTCAGACAATCCAATGGCTCGGGTGGATTTAATATTTCAAATCTAGACAATATTATAACTAAATTGAACGAATCTTTTAACGAACATAGAATTTACTTTAATAGCATTGGACATGATTTTATAGACAATTCAACATATTACAATATTGATGACACAGGAAACAGTACAACAGAGTTTGATGCTTTAGTGCAAATTAAAAATAACCCTAATGCAATCAATATTTATTTAGTTAATAACGCTGTTAGTTATGCTGGTCGTGCAAATGGGATATTAAGCCAAGCCTTAGTAATTGAAAACTTTTATGCAACTTCTCAAGTAATAGCTCATGAAGTTGGCCACTGTTTTAATTTATATCATACCCACAGAGGTACTTGGCAATGTGAGAGTAATTCATCAACTTGTGCTGAAATAGATGGAGTGAATAATGCTACCTGTGGTGATAAGGTTGTTGATACGCCCGCTGATCCAGGATTACTTGCTTTTGATTCTACATGTAATGTTATTTTGAATTACCTGGTTGATAGTTCTTGTAATTATATTGGAGGGAATGGATTTAATCCAGATACAAATAATATAATGTCCTATGCTCCAGTAAGTTGTTTGGAGCATTTTACCTCAGGGCAAAACAATAGAATGAGGCAGGCTTTTGCCTCTTATTCTGTTTTGCAAAATGTAATTAGTACAAGTTGCTCTATCCCTGAATTCACTGGGCCGGATTTGATATGCAATACCGATACTGTTTTTTCATTACAAAATGGAGGAACATCTGTAACATGGCAAGTTTCTTCCAACTTACAAATACTTTCTTCAAGTAATACAGGTATCACTGTAAAACCAATAAATAATACTATAATTGGTAGTGGTTATATAAAGGCAGTATTGCCTTACGAAACATTGCAAAAGGATGTTTGGATTGGCACACCCCTTATTGATTATGATATTAATGAGAATTTTACGATATGTAGGGATATAAACTCAACTTCTAACAATTTTTTACCTGTTTTCATTCAGGGTATGGATGTCTCTACAACTTGGGAGGTACAAAGAATAACAAATAATCATAACGTTTCCATGCAAGGAAGTGAGGTTTTAGTCAGTTTGAATTATGCTCCTCCTTACAATTATATTGCGTTCAAGGTTAGAGCTAGTAATGCTTGTGGCTTTTCCAATTGGCTGCAATATTATGTTGAAGTTGTTGATAGTTGTGAGTCTGAAAATTATAATAGGTTTATTGTTTATCCCAATCCAGCATCAGATATTATAAATATAAGAGCTAAAATGTCAAAAGAAGAAATTATTGATCCAATATCTTATCAGATTTATGATCTTAATGGAATAGTAATTGAAAATGGAGATTTAAGAAAGCAAAGCATAATTGATGTATCTAACTATAAGAAAGGCAGCTTTATTTTAAAAATAGATAAAGACATTAAGTCTGAAATTCATAAAATAATTATTAAATAAAAAAATCAAGGAAATGAAGAGCTTAATTTTATTATTCGGTATTGTTCTATCTCTTAGCTCATGTAGCAAAGATAATGAAGATAGAATGGACAATAACTCTATTTTAGGGACTTGGAAATTATCAGCAAGTATTGTTAATACATCTTTAGAGAATGATGGTGAATGGAAGCAAATAGAAAATGGCTATAAATATATTTTCAAATCAGATGGCACGTTTTATTCAGATAGATTTAAAGAATGTGTTGAAGGTACTTACCATTTAACAGATTTAAAATTAACTTTGATATATAATTGTCCAAACTTCACATCTAATTTATGGGAGAATCCAAAAGGAACATTTGTAGAAAAATACAGAATCGAGGGTAATGAATTATTCCTATCGCCTGATTATATATTTTGCGAAGGTTGTTTATGGAAATTTAAGAGAATCCAAGAATAAAAACTAAGTGTAAATTAAAAGTATCTTAGCTAGCTATTCAGTTTAAAACTGATTAAAGTTTCAGCATACCTTTTTCATCTTCTATCCTATCATGAACATATAATTAATTATAGAGCTTTTAACGTGGTTAAAAATTATGTCTCTTAATTAGAATTAAGATTAAACCTTTACTATTGATTGGTATAAGAAGCACAATTTTGTAATTTCGCTACCTGATAAAGCCTTGAGGTTTTAAAACTATCAATTCTACATATAGCGATATGAAAAAAATACAAATGGTTGATCTTAAAGGTCAATACGAAAAAATTAAAGATGTTGTTGATGCATCGATTGCTGAAGTTCTAGACACTACGGCTTATATTAATGGGCCTAAAGTACACCAGTTTCAGAAAAATTTAGAGAATTATCTTGATGTCAAGCATGTCATTCCTTGTGCGAATGGAACCGATGCTTTACAGATAGCCATGATGGGACTCGATCTAAAACCTGGGGATGAGGTTATCACAGCCGATTTTACCTTTGCCGCCACGGTTGAGGTTATTGCTTTATTACAGCTTACTCCGGTTTTGGTGGATGTCGATCCTAAAACTTTTAATATTGATATTGAAGCGATAAAAAGGGCCATAACGCCAAAAACCAAAGCTATCGTTCCGGTGCATTTGTTTGGTCAGTGTGCCAACATGGAAGCGATTATGGAAATTGCAAAAGTTCACAACTTATATGTTATTGAAGATAATGCACAAGCTATCGGCGCAACTTACACGTATAGCAATGGTAAAAAAGCAAAAATTGGTACGATTGGACATGTGGCTTCAACGTCATTTTTTCCTTCAAAAAACTTAGGATGCTATGGTGACGGTGGTGCTATTTTCACTAATGATGATGCTTTGGCACACAAGCTTAGGGGAATCGTAAATCATGGTATGTACGAGCGTTACCATCATGATGTGGTGGGGGTAAATTCAAGATTGGATTCTATTCAAGCAGCTATCTTGGATGTAAAATTAACACACTTGGATCAGTATAATGCCGAACGCTTAAAAGCGGCCAATGCTTATGATAAAGCTTTTGAAGGCCATGAAAATATCATTACTCCTTTTAGAGAAGGTACAGAAGATAATCATGTGTTCCACCAATATACTTTAAAAGTAAAAAATGTGGATCGTGATGCATTGGTCAAACACTTAAATGATAATGACATTCCATGCGGTGTATATTATCCAATACCGTTGCACCTTCAAAAAGCGTATAAAGATTCAAGATATAAAGAGGAGGATTTTACAGTGACCAATCAATTGGTAAAAGAAGTCATTTCTTTGCCAATGCACACCGAACTGGATGCTGAGCAAATAGAATTCATTACGTCAACTGTTATTAATTATGTAAATTCAAATTCATAAATGAAAAAAGTATTAGTTACAGGAGGTTTAGGTTTTATTGGTTCGCACACCGTGGTTGAATTGCAGGAAAAAGGTTATGAAGTCGTGATTATCGATGACCTTTCAAATTCATCCATCGATGTTTTAACTGGAATTACCGCGATTACCGGTAAATCCCCAATCTTTGAAAAATTGGATTTAAAGGATAAATCTAAAGTCGAATCCTTTTTTGAAAAACATCAAGATATTGTAGGTGTCATCCATTTTGCAGCTAGTAAAGCCGTGGGTGAAAG